>NZ_JBKEAF010000085.1:0-1689 GCF_047971895.1 Microbacterium sp. | reverse complement strand
TCCGGCTGCAGTGCGAGCACGTTTGCGACGTGCTGGCCCTTCGCATCGCGACCGCCCTCGGGAAGCTCGTAGGCCTTGGCCCGATAGACACGCCCGGTGTTCGTGAAGAACAGCAGCCAGTGGTGCGTCGTGGTCACGAAGAAGTGCGAGACAAGGTCGTCGCTGCGCAGCGCCGCGCCCTTCACGCCGCGCCCGCCCCGGTGCTGGCTGCGATAGTTGTCGCTGCGGGTGCGCTTGACGTAGCCGTCGCGGCTGACGGTGACGACCATCTCCTCCTCGGGGATGAGGTCTTCCACCGAGACGTCGCCGTCGAATCCGTAGAGGATCTCCGTGCGACGGTCGTCCCCGTACTTCTTGGCGATCTCCGCGAGTTCGGTGCCGACGATCTCGCGCTGGCGCGGTTCGGACGCGAGGATGTCGTTGAGGTCCGCGATGCGCGCCTCGATGGCGGCGTGCTCGTCGATGATCTTCTGCCGCTCGAGAGCGGCGAGGCGGCGCAGCTGCAGTTCGAGAATCGCGCTGGCCTGCACCTCGTCGATCTCCAGCAGATCCATGAGTCCGTTTCGCGCGTCCTCCACGTTCGGTGAGCGGCGGATGAGGGCGATCACCTCGTCGAGCGCGTCGAGCGCCTTGAGGTAGCCGCGCAGGATGTGGGCGCGGGCCTCCGCTTCGGCGAGGCGGTAGCGGGTGCGCCGGACGATGACCTCGAGCTGGTGCTCGATCCACCGGGAGATGAACTGGTCGATGCTCAGGGTGCGCGGCACCCCGTCGACGATCGCGAGCATGTTCGCGCCGAAGTTCTCCTGCAGCGAGGTGTGCTTGTAGAGGTTGTTGAGCACCACCTTTGCCACCGCGTCGCGCTTGAGCACGATGACCAGGCGCTGCCCGGCCCGGCTCGAGGTCTCGTCCCGGATATCCGCAATACCGGCAAGTTTGCCGTCCTTGACCAGATCGGCGATCTTGATCGCCAGGTTGTCCGGGTTGACCTGGTACGGCAGTTCCGTGACGACGAGGCAGGTGCGGCCCTGCAATTCCTCGACGGAGACGACGGCGCGCATCGTGATCGAGCCGCGCCCGGTGCGGTACGCGTCGTGCGCCCCCTTGACGCCGAGGATCGTCGCGCCGGTGGGAAAATCCGGGCCCTTGATCCGCTGTACGAGGGCGTCCTGCAACTCTTCGTGCGTCGCGTCCGGGTGCTCTAGGGCCCAGGCAACACCGTCGGCCACCTCGCGCAGATTGTGCGGTGGGATGTTCGTGGCCATCCCGACCGCGATGCCGACCGAGCCGTTGACGAGCAGGTTCGGGAACCGGGCCGGCAGCACGGTCGGCTCCTGGGTGCGGCCGTCGTAGTTGTCCTGGAAGTCGACGGTGTCCTCGTCGATGTCCCGGACCATCTCCATGGCCATCGGCGCCATTTTCGTTTCAGTATATCGGTGGGCGGCAGCGCCGTCGTTGCCAGGCGATCCGAAGTTTCCCTGCCCGAGTGCGAGCGGATAGCGCAGCGACCACGGCTGCACGAGTCGCACGAGCGAGTCGTACACGGCACTGTCGCCGTGCGGGTGGAACTGCCCCATCACGTCGCCGATGACGCGGGTGCACTTGCTGAAGGCGCGATCGGGTCGGTACCCGCCGTCATACATCGTGTAGATCACCCGGCGGTGCACCGGCTTGAGTCCGTCCCGCACGTCC
>NZ_JBKEAF010000111.1:0-8194 GCF_047971895.1 Microbacterium sp. | reverse complement strand
CCGTCACCGGTATCGAGATGTTCCACAAGCAGCTCGACGAGGCCTGGGCCGGCGAGAACTGTGGTCTGCTCCTGCGCGGCACCAAGCGTGACGACGTCGAGCGCGGCCAGGTCGTCGTGAAGCCGGGTTCGGTCACGCCGCACACCGAGTTCGAGGGCACGGCGTACATCCTCTCCAAGGAGGAGGGTGGCCGTCACAACCCCTTCTACACGAACTACCGTCCGCAGTTCTACTTCCGCACCACGGACGTCACCGGCGTCATCACGCTGCCTGAGGGCACCGAGATGGTCATGCCCGGCGACACCACCGACATGTCGGTCGTGCTCATCCAGCCGATCGCCATGGAGGACGGCCTGGGCTTCGCGATCCGTGAGGGTGGCCGCACCGTCGGTGCCGGTACCGTCACCAAGGTCCTGCGGTAATCCGACGCACGTTCTGACGAGGTCCCCGGAGTCGCAAGGCTCCGGGGGCCTCGTCTTTGTCGGCACCACGTCGTGATGTCGGAGGATGTCGCGAACGTTGGAGCATGTCGCGCAGATCCTCCGAGGTCCGTGCGATGCATCCGACAATGCCGCGCTATTCTGCGCGGGCGGCGTCGGCCACGATCGGAGAGGCGGCGTCGCGCGCGGCGGTGGTGCTGCGCACGATCAGCGGTGACGGCTCGCGGACGCGGCGCACCGCGGCATCCGGCTCTTCGATCCTTCGCACCAGCAGCTGCGCCGCCGTCCGCCCCTGCTCGCGCGGGTTCTGGCGCAGGGTGGTGAGTGCGAACATCGCGGCGTTGGCGGGGTCGTCGATGCCGACGACGCTGAGGTCGCTGGGCACCCGCAGTCCCAGGCGGCGGGCGGCGATGATCGCGCCGATGGCGACGTCGTCGCAGACGGCGACGATCGCGCTGGGGCGCGTGCGACGGTCGGCGAGGAGGTCGGAGCCGGCCGCATAGCCGGCGGGCATGGCGACAGGGGAGCGGACGTGGCGAACGGATGCCTCCAGCCCGCCGCTGCGCATCGCCGTCTCGTATCCGGCCAGGCGCCGGGCGTCGCCGAAGCTCGTGCGCCGTCCGTCCGGGTCGCCGCCGAGGAAGACGATGTCACGGTGCCCGAGGCCGATGAGGTGGTCGGTGGCGATGTGGCCGGCCGACTCGTCGTCGATCGATACGGCGTCGGTGCCGATGTCGTAGCCGCCGACGCTGACCATGGGCCGGTCGAAGGCGGCGATGCGCTCGAGCTCGTGCGCGCTGGGCTCGATGCCGACGGCGATGATGCCGTCGAAGCGCTTGCGGGCCAGGAAGTAGCCGAACATGTCCTGCCGCGCTTTCGCGCCGGCGGTGCCGCCGTAGAGTGCCAGGTCGTAGCGGTGCTCGAGCAGGGACTCCTGGATGCCTTCGAGCACCTCCGCGAAGAACCACCTGTTGAGCGCCGGCATCACCACGCCGATGGTGTTCGTGCGTCCGGTGACCAGGCTCGAGGCCGAGCTGGAGGCGACGTAGCCGAGCTCGGCGGCGGCGGCCTCGACGCGCGTCCGGGTGTCGGCGGCGACGTAGCCCCGCCCCGTGAGGGCACGGCTGGCGGTCGCGGGGGAGACCCCTGCGCGCATCGCCACCTCGGCGATCCCTGCCATATCCTGCTCCTGAAGACGCGTCGATGTGAGAGCGCTTCCAGCCTTCCCCCTTGCCGATGTCGTCGTGGATTCAGACGTTACACCACTGATATGGGCCCGTATTGCTCCGGATGACGCGCGAAGCTACCGTGGAGTGTGGAAGCGATTCCGCATACGGCCGTGTTCTGCGCCGCGACGCGAGGATCCAGAGTGAAGGGGCACGCATGAACATTCACACCCGGAGGCGCACGGCAGCCGCGACCGCGGCGCTCTCCGTCACAGGTCTTCTCGTGGTGGGCTGCGCCGGAGGCGGCGGTGGCGGGTCCACCGACGACGGCGGTGGCGGCGGTGACTTCGCCGGCACCACGCTCAACGTGACGGCCGCCTGGTCGGGCGCCGAGCAGGCGAACTTCGAGGCCGTGCTTCAGAAGTTCCAGGACGACACCGGTGCGACCGTCAACTACACGAGCTTCGGCGACAACGGACCCACCTACCTGCAGGGCCAGCTCGAGGGCGGCACGCCTCCGAACGTCGCGATCGTCGGGCAGCCCGCGCTGATGCAGTCGCTGGCGCAGGCCGGTGACATCCTGCCGGTCAGCGACGACGTCAAGAGCGAGGTCGAGAAGAACTACTCGCAGAGCTGGGTCGATCTCGGATCGGTCGACGGCGACCTCTTCGGCGTCTGGTTCAAGGCGGCCAACAAGTCGACGGTCTGGTACAACAACGACATCTACGAGGGTGCCGGTGCGGTGGCCCCGGACGACTGGGACGGTTTCCTTCAGCAGTTGCAGCTCGTGCAGGACTCGGGCTACTACGGCATCTCGGTCGGCGCCGACGTCGGCTGGCCGCTGACCGACTGGTTCGAGAACGTCTACCTGCGTACGGCGGGGGCCGAGAAGTACGACCAGCTCACCAACCACGAGATCCCGTGGACCGATCCGTCGGTCGCCGGGGCGCTCGAGGTCATGGCGCAGCTGTGGTCGAGCGACGTGCTGCAGCCGGGCGGCGCGCAGCGCACGTTCCCCGAGAGCGTGACGGCCGTGTTCGGGGCCAACCCTGAGGCGGGCACGGTCTACGAGGGCGACTTCGTGGCCGGCAACATCACCGACGACGGCAACTCCACGGTCGGCGAGAACGCGCTGTTCTATAACTTCCCGTCGATCGACGGGTCGGCGCCGGCGGTGGTCGGCGGCGGCGACGTGGCGATCCAGTTCACCGACGACGACGCGACCAACGCGCTGATGGCGTACCTGGCCTCGCCCGACTCGGCGTCGATCTGGGTGCCGCTGGGCGGCCTCACCTCGCCGAACAAGAGCGTCGACGCGTCGCTGTACCCCGACGACACGGCGCGGCAGATCGCCGAGGCGCTCACGGGGGCCGAGACGTTCCGCTTCGACATGTCTGACCTGACGCCGAGCGCGTTCGGCGGCACCGCCGGTCAGGGGTTCTGGCAGGAGATGATCGCCTTCTACGAGAACCCGGACGACGTCCAGGGCACGATGGACCGGCTAGAGGCGGCCGCGGCATCGGCCTACGGCGGCTGAGTCAGGCGGCCCTGCCGTGACCGTCCTGGTCGACACGGCCACCGATCCCGCGGGGAGCGAGCGACCGGCTCGCTCCCCGGGGAAGGGTCGGTGGCGTCGCACCGCGATCATCGCGTCGTTCCTCGCCCCCGCGCTGGTCGTGCTGGGGGCGCTGGTCGTGTACCCGATCGTGTACACGGTCGTCCGCTCGTTCTACAACACGGCCGGCGACGAGTTCGTCGGGTTCGACAACTACGTCACGATGTTCACGAACCAGGCGACGTTCACCGCGATCCGCAACAACATCATGTGGGTGATCATCGCACCGATCACCTGCACGGTGCTCGGCCTGATCTTTGCCGTGCTGCTCGAGAAGCTGAAGTGGAAGACGGCGTTCAAGCTGATCATCTTCATGCCGATGGCCATCTCGATGTTGGCGGCCGGGGTGATCTTCCGCGGCATGTTCCAGACCGATCCGCAGCTCGGCGTCGTCAACGCGACGATCGCCGGCGTCGACAGCCTGTTCAGCAACGCCGCGCAGTTCCCGGGCGCGACGCCGCGTGACGGCTTCGGCATCATCGCCGAGGGTCCGGCCATCGCCAGCGAGAACGAACTGCAGCCGGGGAGCTCGCAGGACTTCCCGCTGGTCGGCATCCGGCAGACCGATCTGCCCGGCGATGCGACCCAGGCCGAGCAGGCCCCGGCAGCGAGCGACACGCAGATCACCGGCACGGTCTTCCTCGACGTGGTCCCCGGCGGCGGGGGAGCGAACGGCGTGATCGAGGACGGCAAGAGCGGGCTGCCGGGCGTGCGAGTGGATGCTGTGGCCCCTGACGGCTCGGTGCACGGCTTCGCCACGACCGGGGCCGGCGGCACCTACACGGTCGAGGGGCTGACCCCGGGCGAGAGCTACCGGGTGGCGCTGCCCGCGACGAACTTCGCGCAGGGCTTTCAGGGCGTCGACTGGCTCGGCCCGTCGCTGATCAACGCGGTCATCATCCTTTCGTACGTCTGGATCTGGGCGGGATTCGCCATGGTGATGATCGCCTCCGGGCTGTCGGCGATGGACCGGTCGCTGCAGGAGGCGTCGCGCGTCGACGGAGCCAACGAGTGGCAGGTGTTCACCCGCATCACCGCCCCCCTGCTGTCGCCGGTGCTCATCGTGGTGCTGGTGACACTCATCATCAACGTGCTGAAGATCTTCGACCTGGTCTACGTGATACCACCGGGCGTCTCCAAACCCGCGGCCAACGTGATCGCGGTGGAGATGTGGACGGTCTCGTTCGGCGGGGGTGCCAACCAGGGTCTCGGCTCGGCGCTGGCGATCCTGCTGCTGATTCTCGTGCTGCCGTCGATGATCATCAACGTGCGCCGGTTCCGTGAGGAGCGTGGACGATGACCGTCAGCGACCTGCAGATCGTCCGCGGCAAGAAGACCGTCGGCCAGCGCATCGTCGGCGTGCTCAGCTCGAGCGTCGTCAACGTCGTGCTGATCGTCGTCGCGATCTTCTGGCTCGTGCCGAGCGTGGGGCTGTTCATCACCTCGCTTCGCACCGCCGGCGACAACGCGGCATCCGGCTGGTGGACCGTCTTCACCGCGCCGGCCGAGCTCACCATCCAGAACTATGCCAACCTGCTCTCGAACCCCACCATCACGGGGTCGTTCTGGAACACCATCGTCATCGCCGTGCCCGCGACGGTGCTCGTGGTGCTCATCGGGTCGCTGGCGGCCTACGCCTTCGCGTGGACCGAGTTCTGGGGGCGCGACTGGCTGTTGATTGTCGTGATCATCCTGCTGGCGGTGCCTGTGCAGGTGGCGCTGATCCCTCTCGCGCGGCTGTTCGGCGCGATCGGCATCTTCGGCACGGTGCTGGGCGTCATCCTTTTCCACGTCGCCTTCGGGTTGCCGTTCGCCATATTCCTGCTGCGGAATTTCTTCACGCAGGTGCCGGGCGAGCTCCTCGAGGCGGCGCGTATCGACGGTGCCAGCGAGTGGCGCATCTTCTTCACGATCATGCTGCCGCTGGGCCTGCCGGCCATCGCGTCGCTGGCGATCTTCCAGTTCCTGTGGACCTGGAACGACATGCTCGTGGCGCTGATCTTCACGAATTCCGAATCGCAGCCGATCACGGTGGCCATCCAGTCGCAGCTGCGGCAGTTCGGCGCGAACATCGATGTGCTGTCGTCGGGCGCGTTCCTGTCGATGATCATCCCACTGATCGTGTTCTTCGCATTCCAACGGTATTTCGTGCAGGCACTGCTGGCGGGTTCGCAGAAGTAGCGGACATACTGGTTGCGAAGGCGCCAGAGGGCGCAGGAAGAGAGGGAAGCCATGGGGCTTGACGACATCGTCAACAAGGGCAACGAGTTGTTCGAGCAGAACAAGGACAAGATCTCGGACGCCCTTTCGTCCGATCAGGCCGAGGAGATCAGCGACAAGGTGATCGAGGGGGCCGCGGGGATCGCGAAGAAGGTCGTGCCCGAAGCGCACCACGGCACGGTCGACGACCTCGCGGCCAAAGCGGACGGCGCGATCGGCAACGAGTAGCAAGACGATTCGAGGGCCCGGACAGCACACGTGCTGTCCGGGCCCTCTGCTGTGGCAGCCGGATCACATCTTGTGAGCCACACCCTTGACGCCGCCGCTCGGGGGCACTAGCTTCGTCCGTGGTAGTATGCCGTCGCGTTTCTGGCTTACATCCTCGGTGTGCAACCCACCACCTCGGCGCGCAACGCACCTCCTGGGTGCGGGGGCAACGCTTCCTGCACAGGTGGGCGCCGGGTGAGAGTTGTGCACAGATTCCGGGGGATGCGGTCACGGCGCACGTCGGGAGCGCCAGAGTCGTCTCATGACACGACCTCGTCGGGCAAACGTCATCCCCAGGCATCCCTCCTCCGACGCCCGCTCCGGCGCACTGACGTATGCCGGCCTCGATCCGGGCACGCTCGTTCGCATAGGCCCGGGGGCTCAGGCGCGCGTGACCGAGTGGGAGCGACTGTTCGGTGAGGGGCGGCTGCGCACGAGGGCATATGCGGTGGCACGCCGCATCACGAATGCGACCGCAGCGTTCGGCTACCAGACGGCGGCCGCCGCGCACGGCCTGCCCGTGTACAGGTCGCGGTCGGACCGCGTCGATCTGATCGTGCCCGGCCCGCACTCGCGCAAGAACAGCCTGGACGTCGTCCGGCATCGGGTGCCACTGCCCGATACGGACGTTCTCGTCATCGACGGCCTGCGCCTGACGACCCTGGAGCGCACGGTGTACGACGTCATTCGCACCGCATCGCTCGAAGCGGCCGTGGTGTGCTTTGATGCTGCCCTGCACCGGGCGGCATGGCACGCCAAGAAGAACACGTACGACACGGAGGTGGCCGAGCGCTTCCGCACGCGCGTGCAAGAGCGGATCCGTCGCCACAAGGGGGCCCGCGGCATCCGGCAGGCGCGGTTTGTCGCCTCCTTCGCTGACGGATGCGCACAGTCGCCGGGTGAGAGCGTCTCGCGGCTGTGGATGTGGCAACTCAACGTGCCGCGTCCGGAGTTGCAGTATCGGGTCGTGTTCCCGGACGGCACGTATGCGCTGCTCGACTTCGCGTGGCCGCGACGGGGCCGATGGGGGGAGTTCGACGGGAAGATCAAGTACGCGGATGCCGACCTGCTGGGCGGTCGGACGCCCGATGAGGTGCTGGAGAGGCAGGCGCGTCGTGAGGAGAGGGCGCGACGCGCCACCGGATGGCGCTGTGACCGCTGGGGCTTCGATGAGATGCCCACCATCGACGATTTCTGCGAGTACCTCCGCACCATCGGCCTCTACCCCGCCTGACCCCCTCGTCCCGAGGCGGTGCGTCTTCCGCCGAGAAGGTGCCTCTCGCGCCGAGTACGCCCCACCCCCTCGGCGGAGCACTCACCCCCTCGGCGGGAAACCCACCCCCTCGGCGGGAAACCCACCCCCTCGGCGGGAAACCCACCCCCTCGGCGGAGGGGTGGGGAGGGGCAGGCCAGTTTGCGACACGCCCGGGATGCACGTACACTAGACAGGTTCCACATTCCTGGCGGCGTTGCGGCGCGCGTCGGGATCACTGTCAGGGCAGTGCATAGGCGGCGCGCACGCGCGAGTGCCTAGGCCGCGGGCAGCAGAACACCTTCATCCCACACCGATCGCTGCAAGCGTGCTTGTGCGCGATCGAGCGGATGCCCCGGCCTGAGTGCCGGGGATTGACACCAGAACAGGGGTGCCCCTCGACCGGCTCGTGAAGAGCCGGCCGGGAGAAGTGCCAGGCGCGCGTGCGCCAGAGGCGTCCTATGCCCGACGAGGTATGACGCAAGAAAGAGAGTGAGCAGACAGATGGCGGGACAGAAGATCCGCATTCGCCTGAAGTCGTACGATCACGCCGGGCTCGACAGCTCGGCGCGCAAGATCGTCGACACGGTTATCCGGGCCGGTGCCACCGTGGTGGGCCCGGTGCCCCTCCCCACCGAGAAGAACGTGGTGTGCGTCATCCGTTCGCCGCACAAGTACAAGGACAGCCGCGAGCACTTCGAGATGCGCACCCACAAGCGCCTCATCGACATCATCGACCCGACGCCCAAGGCCGTCGACTCGCTGATGCGGCTCGACCTTCCGGCCGCTGTCAACATCGAGATCCAGCTCTGAGGTCCGACATGGCTGACAAGACAACCACGACGTCGAAGGGACTGCTGGGCACCAAGCTCGGCATGACCCAGGTGTGGGACGAGAACGGAAAGCTCGTCCCCGTGACCGTGATCGAGGTCGCCCCCAACGTGGTGACCCAGGTCCGCACGCCCGAGAAGGACGGCTACAACGCCGTGCAGATCGCGTACGGGCAGATCGACCCCCGCAAGGTCAACAAGCCGCAGACGGCCCACTTCGAGGCCGCCGGTGTGACCCCGCGCCGTCACCTCACCGAGATCCGCACCGCGGACGCTGCTGACTACTCACTCGGTCAGGAGCTCACCGTGGACGGCGTGTTCGAGGCCGGCCAGCTCGTCGACGTCGTCGGCACGAGCAAGGGCAAGGGCACCGCGGGTGTCATGAAGCGCCACAACTTCAAGGG
>NZ_JBKEAF010000040.1:0-17575 GCF_047971895.1 Microbacterium sp. | reverse complement strand
TACATCCTCATCGCGAACCAGAAGATCTCCAACATCAAGGACCTTCTGCCGATCGTCGACAAGGTGATCCAGGACGGCAAGGAGCTCGTCATCATCGCCGAAGACGTCGAGGGCGAGGCACTGGCGACGCTCGTGCTGAACAAGATCCGCGGCATCTTCAAGTCGGTGGCCGTCAAGGCCCCCGGCTTCGGCGACCGCCGCAAGGCCATGCTGCAGGACATCGCGATCCTCACCGGCGGCCAGGTCATCACCGAAGAGGTCGGCCTCAAGCTCGAGAACGTGACGCTCGACCTGCTCGGTCGTGCGCGCAAGGTCATCGTCACCAAGGACGAGACGACCATCGTCGAGGGTGCCGGCGATGCCGAGCAGATCGAGGGTCGCGTGACCCAGATCCGCCGCGAGATCGACAACACCGACAGCGACTACGACCGCGAGAAGCTGCAGGAGCGCCTCGCCAAGCTCGCCGGCGGCGTCGCCGTCATCAAGGCAGGCGCGGCCACCGAGGTCGAGCTCAAGGAGCGCAAGCACCGCATCGAGGACGCTGTGCGCAACGCGAAGGCGGCCGTCGAGGAGGGCATCGTCCCCGGCGGTGGCGTCGCACTCATCCAGGCCGGCCAGAAGGCGTTCGCGGGCCTCGCGCTCGAGGGCGACGAGGAGACCGGTGCGAACATCGTCAAGGTCGCGGTCGTCGCGCCGCTGAAGCAGATCGCCCTGAACGCCGGTCTCGAGCCGGGCGTCGTGGCGAACAAGGTCGCCGAACTGCCGGCCGGTCAGGGCCTCAACGCCTCGACCGGTGAGTACGTCGACATGCTCGCCGCCGGCATCAACGACCCGGTGAAGGTCACCCGTTCGGCGCTGCAGAACGCGGCGTCCATCGCCGGCCTGTTCCTCACCACCGAGGCCGTCGTCGCCGACAAGCCGGAGAAGGCTCCGGCCGTCCCGGCCGACCCGACCGGTGGCATGGACTTCTGATCCACCTGCACGGATGCCCCGCCCCTCACGTGAGGGACGGGGCATCCGTCGTTCCGGCGATCACGCGGGGCGGTGACCTCGAACACGGAATGGATCACCGGAACAGGCTGAGGTTCACCTGTTCCGCGTCGGCGTACTGGCGTCCCGCGGTGGCGAGGGCTTGGCTGATCGTATTGAGCGAATCCTCCACCTGACGCTGCGTCGCGCGCCACTGCTCGATGACGCCGTGGAAGGCGCCGGCGGCGGCGCCCGTCCACGCCGACTGCAGCTGTGTCAGCTGCGCGAGCATGGCCGATGACTCGGCCTCGAGCCGGTCGGCGGTGCCGCGGACGGCCGTGGTGGCGGTGAGTACGGCGTCGGAGTCGACGGAGAAGACGGCCATGTGAAGGCTCCTTGTTCGTTCGGGAAAGGATGCTTCACGCTACGTGCCAGCCCTGGGCCGCGCGGGCACCTCGGCCCGAATGGTGCATCCGCACCCTGCGCACCGAGGCTGTGGAGGAGCACATCGCCCGAGATCACGCGGAGTCGTCGACCAGCCGATCCATCGGCTCGGTGGCGATGGTCAAGTGCTCGGCGGCGTCGCGTTCCACCGCGAGGGGGAAGGCGACGCGGAAGCTCGCGCCGCCGCCCGGCGTGTCGGAGACCACCACGCTGCCGTGCAGCGACTGCACGATCGATGCGACGATCGACAGGCCCAGGCCGCTGCCGCCGGTCTCGCGCGTGCGCGAGGTGTCGGCGCGCCAGAACCGCTGGAAGATCTGATCCTTCAGGGGGTCGGGAATGCCGTCGCCGTGGTCGACCACGGCGACCCAGCCGTTGCCCAGGCGCCGGTCGACCCCGACGGCCAGCTCGATGGGCGAATCGGGTGGTGTGTAGCGGCGGGCGTTGGCGACGAGGTTCGTGATGACCTGCCGGATGCGGTTCTCGTCGCCCAGCACGATGGGCGGGATCCCGTCCACCTCGGCGTGGACGGCGTCGATGTTCGCCGGGGGCGCAGCATCCACTGTCTGTTCCGGCGCCGGACGCGGCTTGCGCCGCAGCCGGGCGCCGGCCCGCGCGATCGCCGAGGTCGCCACGCGGGGAGGCGGGGGCTCGGCTCCGTGCCGCTCTGCGGTTGCGGACGCGTCGTCGGTCGATGTCGTGTCGACGACGGTCACCGTGCGCTGCGGCGCCGCCGCACGCAGGTCGAGTGCGATGTCCCGCGCCACCGGACGCAGGTCGACCGGCACGATGCTGATGTCGCGCTTCTCGTCGAGGCGTGCCAGGGCGAGCAGGTCCTCGACGAGCGCACCCATGCGGATAGCCTCCTTTTCGATGCGCTCCATCGCCTGCGCGGTGTCATCGCCGCCGCGGATCGCGCCCATGCGATACAGCTCGGCATAGCCGCGCACCGACACCAGGGGAGTGCGCAGCTCGTGGCTGGCATCGCCGATGAAGCGGCGCATCTGGCGCACGGTCGTGTCGCGCTGGGCAAGCGCCCCGTCGACACGGTTCAGCATCGTGTTGATCGCGAGCTTGAGCTTTCCCACCTCGGTCGTCGGCTCGACGTCGGTCATGCGCTGGGTGAAGTCGCCGGCGGCGATCGCCATCGCGGTCGCCTCGACCTCGCCGAGGCTGCGGAACGTCAGGGTGACCAGCAGCCGCGTGATCAGCGCGGCACCGATGATCGTGATCAGGGCCAGGATGCTGTAGATGCCGAGGAACGTGTTGACCACGCGGTCGACCGGTGCGAGCGGCGTGACGATCATCTGCGTGTAGAGCTCGTTGCGCACCGGCTGCGGGCCGACGCTGGCACGGAACTGCGCGTCGCCCGAGGCAGCGCGCATGTCGAACGGCGTCGTGCCGCGCCGGTTGGTCTCCAGGGTGGACCACGTCGCGGGAAACGCGGGCTCAGGGCCGCGGCCGCCGACGCTGATGATGAACTCACCCTCGGGTCCGTACAGGGCCAGGAAGTAGTCGGTCTGCACGCGGTCCTTGCGCTCGGTGATCTCCCCGGTCTCCGGATCGACCTCGAGCAGGCCGCTGACCACGTCGGCGGCGGCCAGCTGCTCGACCTGGCTGTCGACGTTGCCGGTCAGCGCCGCGCGCAGGAACACCATGGCGCCGACGCCCGTGGCGACCAGGCCGATGACCAGCACGCTGACGGTGACGCCGGTGACCTTGGCGCGCAGACTGAGACCCCGCCACCAGCGGGTGGCCGCATCCGTCTTCTTCCTCTTCCTCAACCGCTTCCTCCCCGAAGGGACAGACTATGCGGACTTGCCGACCTTGAGCATGTAGCCGAAGCCGCGCTTGGTCTGGATGAGCGGCTCGGCCGAGTGCGGGTCGATCTTGCGCCGCAGGTACGAGATGTAGCTCTCGACGATCCCGGCGTCGCCGTTGAAGTCGTACTCCCACACGTGGTCGAGGATCTGCGCCTTGCTGAGCACCCGGTTGGGGTTCAGCATCAGGTAGCGCAGCAGCTTGAACTCCGTGGGGCTGAGGTCGATCGACACGTCGCCGACACGCACGTCGTGCGTGTCCTGATCCATCGTCAGCTCGCCCGCGCGGATCACGGCCTCTTCATCGGTCTGCATCGTGCGGCGCAGGATCGCCTGGATGCGCGCGACGATCTCGTCGAGCGAAAAGGGCTTGGTGACATAGTCGTCGCCGCCGGCGTTGAGGCCCTCGATCTTGTCGTCGGTCTCGTCCTTGGCGGTCAGGAACAGGATCGGCGCGGTGTACCCGGCGCTGCGGAGGCGCTTGGTGACGCTGAACCCGTTCATATCGGGAAGCATCACGTCGAGCACGATGAGGTCGGGCTCTTCTTCGAGCACGGCAGAGATGGTCTGGGCGCCATTGGAGACGGCCCGCACCTGGAAGCCTGCGAATTTCAGGCTCGTGATGAGGAGATCCCGGATGTTCGGCTCGTCGTCCACGACGAGGATGCGCGGTGCGGTCATAGGCCCATTATGGTGACCGATCGTATGACCGCGCTGGATATCGGCCGGATCGGCGTCTTTCCGAGCCTCGCGTGTGTCGATGTCCGTCCAGGACGCATGTGATCGCCACGGTCGCGTTCCTGGCGCCGTGGACCGCGTCCATCGTCACGGGATGGCGCGCTGATCGCTCAGGCCGCAGCGAGCGCGTCGGCGTCGAGGATCGTGTACGAATAGCCCTGCTCTGCCAGAAACCGCTGCCGGTTCTGCGCGAAGTCCTGGTCGACCGTGTCGCGGGCGATGAGTGTGTAGAAGCTCGCGGTGTGTCCCGACTCCTTGGGTCGCAGCAGCCGTCCGAGCCGCTGCGCCTCCTCCTGGCGCGAGCCGAACGAACCCGAGACCTGGATGGCGACGGATGCCTCGGGCAGATCGATCGAGAAGTTCGCCACCTTGGAGACCACCAGCAGCTCGATCGCGCCCTCACGGAACGCCTGGTACAGCTCTTCGCGCTCGTCAACCGGGGTGGCGCCGGTGATCTTGGGGGCATCCAGGGCCTCGGCCAGCTCGTCGATCTGGTCGAGGTACTGCCCGATCACGAGGATCCGCTCGCCGCGGTGCTGGGCGACCAGGTCGCGCACCGCACGGATCTTCGCCGGCGCGGTGGCGGCGAGCCGGTAACGCTCGTCGTCGGCCGCCGCCGCGTACTCCAAGCGCTCACCGGGCGGCAGATCGACCCGCACCTCGTAGCAGGCGGCGGGGGAGATGAAGCCCTGCGCCTCGATCTCCTTCCACGGCGCGTCGAACCGCTTCGGCCCGATGAGGCTGAACACGTCGCCCTCGCGGCCGTCCTCGCGCACGAGCGTCGCCGTGAGCCCGAGGCGCCGCCGCGCCTGCAGGTCGGCGGTGAGCTTGAACACGGGCGCGGGCAGCAGGTGCACCTCGTCGTAGAGGATGAGCCCCCAGTCCAGGGCATCCAGCAGCGCGAGGTGCGCGTACTGGCCCTTCCGCTTCGCGGTGAGGATCTGGTAGGTCGCGATCGTGACGGGCTTGATCTCCTTGACCTGGCCCGAGTACTCGCCGATCTCGTCCTCGGTCAGGGTCGTGCGCGTGAGCAGCTCGTCGCGCCACTGCCGCGCGCTGACGGTGTTGGTCACGAGGATGAGGGTCGTCGTCCTGGTCTCGGCCATCGCACCGGCGCCGACGAGGGTCTTGCCGGCGCCGCAGGGAAGCACGACCACGCCCGAGCCGCCGTCGGTGAACGTGGTGACGGCGTCGTGCTGATACGGGCGTAGGCTCCAGCCGTCCTCGGCGAGGTCGATGGGGTGCGGGGTTCCCGGTGTGTACCCGGCGAGGTCTTCCGCGGGCCAGCCGATCTTCAGCAGCTCCTGCTTGATGTGGCCGCGCGCCCACGCGTCGACGACATACGTGTCGGGGGATGGGTGGCCGATCAGCAGCGGCTGGATGCGCTTGTTCTTCGACACCTCGGCAAGCACAGCGGCATCGGTCGAGCGCAGAACCAGGTCGTCGTCGTCGGTGCGCTCGATCACCAGGCGCCCGTAGCGGCCGACCGTCTCACGGATGTCGATCGACACCGACGGTGGCACCGGGAAGCGCGACCAGCGGTCGAGCGTGGCGAGCATGTCGTCGGCGTCGTGGCCGGCGGCACGGGCGTTCCACAGGCCCAGGCGCGTGATGCGATATGTGTGGATGTGTTCGGGGGCGCGCTCGAGCTCGGCGAAGATCGCGAGCTCGTGGCGGGCGGTCTCGGCATCCGGATGCGCCACCTCGAGCAGCACGGTGCGATCGCTCTGCACGATCAGTGGGCCGCTAGAGAGTGGCGATGGGCCGTCAGACATAAGGGTCGATTCTACCGGCCTCAGGTCAGGCCGGGCGTGCGCTGACGATGTGCGACACCGGCAGCGTGCGTTCGGTGTCGGCGCCGCGATCGCGTCCGCGCAGGCGCCCGCCGCCCAGTCCGGTCGCCTCCAGCGTGAACTCGCGCGTGCTGCCGTCGGGCATGGCCACCACGACGACGATCATCGCCCGGGCGCGCACCGCGGCATCCAGTTCTCGGCCGAGCCACGCGGCATCCGTGTCGTCGCCCCGCGTCTCGCGCAGCGTCGCCAACAACTGCGCGTGCGTCCGGGGCTCCGGCGGCGCGGCGGGCGCGAGACGGCAGCGCACCAGCGGCTCGGGTTCGCCGGTGGCATCCACGGCGATCGCCGGGTACCGGGCATCGACGAGGGTCCAGTAGACGGCATCGCGTGACACGCGCGAGACCAGCGTGTCACCGTCGCGCACGAGGCCGACCGCCCGCACGGCCTGATCGACGGCGAGGGTGGCCAGTTCCTGCGGATCGTCGCTGCCGACACGGGTGCCCCCGGCATCGGTCTGCACCCGGATGAGCCCGTGCCGCGCGGCCGTGCTCTCGAGCAGATAGTCCAGCGGCTGCGGGATGCCGGTGAGCGAGAGGTCCGACAGGAACGCCCGCAGCGACTCTGCCGTCTCGCCGGCGCCGACGGCTGTGGCCAGCGACTCGGGCGAGAAGCGGTAGGTGGATGCCTGCGCGCGCGACTCGCGCACCGCCATCGACCGCAGCCGCAGGTCGAGAGCTGGGGCGAGCGGTCCGGGCGCGATGGCGCTGAGGTCCGCCTGCAGGTAGATGCGGTCGATCTCGGGCGGCAGCAGGGCCGCGAACGCGTCGGTGTCGGCCGTGCCGGTCGCACGCAGGCGCGTGCCCCACGCGTGTTCCGCGCCGTTCGGGTCGGTCAGGCCCCAGCGCACGGCGATCGAACGCAGCGCGATGCAACGGGCCGGCCACTCCGGATCGAGCGGGTAGGCCGCTGCCCACGAGGCCGGGGGATGGATGCCGCGGGCATCCCGCAGCCCCTCCGGCAGCGACGCCACGATGCCCTCCACCACGGCGGACCACCGTTGCGCGGTCGAACCGTGCAGCCAGCGGTCGCCGGCCGCGGTGACGAGCCATTCCCGATCGACCGGGGCGGCGAGCCCTGCGAGGGCCGCGCTCTCGAGCAGCTCATCGAGATCGTCGGCCGAGGCCACCAGACCCGACTCCTGCAGGCGACGGCGATCGGCCGCCGCCACAGCGCCGGTGCCGGTGCGGGCCAGCGGTGCCGTGCGCATCGTCAGCAGCACATCGGCGAGCGAGGCGATGCCGAGGGCGGCCCGCTCGGCCGCGGCGGCCTCCTCGAGCGGCGCGGCGAGGGCGGGCGCGGGTGCGACCTCGACGCGGAACGCATCGGGCGCGGTGCGCAGGTGTTCGTGCACGCGCGCCGCGACCGCGCGATACGGGCGCCCCTGCGCGTCGGCGAGCGCGTGCTCCCGCAGCGCGGGGCGGGCGCCGGTCGCGACGGGGTGGGCGAGATCGGCGAGGGCGCTGCGCGGCAGGCGCACCAGCGCGCGATCGATGGACGCCTCATCGAGCAGTCCTTCGGCCGCATCGAAGAAGTCGCGCCAGGCCACCGACTCGGGCACGCCGCGCAGGCGCAGCACGCGCTCGAGCGAAGCCTCGTCGAGGGCGGCGAGGTCGGCGGCCAGGCCGCGCGCATCGCTCATCGACGGGGGAGCGCCGTCCATCAGCGGCGCCTAGCGCCCTCGATTCGCGCGATTGCGGCGGACGATGTTCATGATCAGCAGTGCGACGATCATGAGGAACGCGATCGGCAGGCCCACCAGCGGCAGCACCGTGATCGTCGGCCACAGGCCGCCGGAGAAGTCGGTGACCCCCAGCGGGCGCGCGGCGATCACCACGAAGAAGCACACGATCGACAGCACGATCAGACCCAGCGACATGTACGCGAGGATGCGGTCGATGCGACGTACGGGAACGTCGGAGTCACCGGGTGTGGCAGGAGCCTTGCTCATTCGCATCAGCCTACCCGCTCTAAGATGGAGGGGCGGGCCGTGTTGGCCCCGTGAGGCACGCCCGCCCGGGCGCTATCCACAGTGAGGTTTCCCCAATGCCCACCGGCAAGGTCAGGTTCTACGACGACGAGAAGGGCTTCGGCTTCATCGCGTCCGACGACGGCGAGGACGTCTTCCTGCACGCGACGGCGCTGCTCGCGGGCACCACCGCTCCGCGTCCCGGGGCGCGGGTCGAGTTCGGTGTCGCTCAGGGCAAGCGCGGTCTGCAGGCGCTGTCGGTGCGGGTGCTCGACGCGCCGCCGAGCCTGGCCAAGGCCAAGCGCAAGCCCGCCGACGACATGGCGATCATCGTCGAAGACCTCGTGAAGCTGCTCGACGGCATCGGCGGCGATCTGCGTCGCGGGCGCTACCCGAGCAGCGGGCACGGGCGCAAGGTCGCCGCGATGCTGCGCAAGGTCGCCGATGAGCTCGACGCCTGACGCCGCCCTGACCGGGGCGCACGACCTGGCCCTGGCCGCATTGGGCGAGATCACCCCCGTCGAGACGATCGGCCCGGCCGTCGGCTACGCGGTCGAGGCCGACGGCGTGGTGTCGCTGCGGTTCGAGAACAGGCTGGGCGGGTACCCGGGCTGGTTCTGGACGGTGAGCGTGGCCCGCGTCGACGACGAGGAGCCGACCGTGCTCGAGGCCGAGCTGCTGCCCGGCGAGGGGTCGCTGCTCGCGCCCGACTGGGTGCCGTGGGCCGTGCGGCTGGCCGAGTACCATGCGCAGCAGGAGGAGGCCGCCGCCGCGGGCGACGCCGAAGACACGGACGAGGCCGACGACGAACTGGACGACCTCGATGCCGCCGACTTCGACGAGGAGTGGTCGCCGATCCTGCACTCGGGGGATGTCGACGGAGTCGACATCGACACCCTCGACAACCACGCGGACGAGGACGACGACTCCGACGAGGAGTGAGCCCGGCTCAGAGGCCGTCGACGGTGGCGTCGATGCAGCGGATCAGCTGCTGCACGTCGGCCGGGTCGATCGAGGTGAACGTCGCGATGCGCAGCTGATTGCGCCCGAGCTTGCGGTACGGCTCGGTGTCGACGATGCCGTTGGCGCGCAGGCTCTTCGCCACCGCCGCGGCATCGACCGATGCGTCGAAGTCGATCGTGACGACGACGGGGGAGCGGTCGGCCCGGTCGGTCACGAACGGCATCGCAGAGGTGGATGCCTCGGCCCACGCGTACAGCGCCTGCGACGACTCCGCGGTGCGCGCGCTCGCCCACTGCAGGCCGCCGCGCGCGTTGATCCACTGCAGCTGCTCGTCGAGCAGGATGAGGGTGGCGATAGCGGGCGTGTTCAGCGTCTGCTGCAGGCGCGAGTTGTCGAGGGCGTCCTTCAGGCTGAGGAACGCGGGGATGTAGCGATCGGATGCCGCGATCCGCTCGATGCGCTCGATCGCCGCCGGCGAGACTGCCGCGAACCACAGTCCGCCGTCGGAGCCGAGGTTCTTCTGCGGCGCGAAGTAGTAGACGTCGCACTCTGTCACAGAGAAATCAATGCCGCCGGCGGCGCTGGTCGCGTCGATGACGGTGAGCGCGCCGGCATCCGCCCGCACGCGTTCCACGGGGGCCGCGACGCCCGTCGATGTCTCGTTCTGCGGCCAGGCGTAGACATCCACGCCCTCGACCGGCACGGGCACCGCCCGCGCACCGGCGGGCGCCTCACGCACGTCGGGCGCCTCGAGCCACGGTGCGGCGGCGGCTTTGGCGAACTTGCCGCCGAACTCGCCGAAGACCAGGTTCTGGCTGCGCCGCTCGATCAGGCCGAAGGCCGCGGCATCCCAGAACGCGGTCGCACCACCGTTGCCCACGACGATCTCGTAGCCGTCGGGCAGGCGCAGCAGCTCGGCGAGGCCCGCCCGCACCGAGGCGACGAGGTCTTTCACCGGTGCCTGGCGGTGTGACGTGCCCAGCAGCACCGCACCGCGCGTCGCGAGCGCCTCCAGCTGTTCGGGACGCACCTTGGCGGGGCCGCAGCCGAAGCGTCCGTCGGCGGGCAGCAATTCAGGGGAGAGCACCACAGGCATGGGTCGATTCTAGGAGAGGCGGGATGCTGCATCCGTCACCGTGTCGCTCTGCGGCACCCGCCCTCCCGCGCGTTGCCGCGGGATAGGCTTGCCTGACACAAACCCGGAGCGACGCGATGACCGATCTGATCGACACCACCGAGATGTACCTGCGCACGATCCTCGAGCTCGAAGAGGAAGAGATCGTGCTGCTGCGTGCGCGCATCTCCGAGCGGCTCGGGCACTCCGGTCCGACCGTGTCGCAGACCGTGGGGCGCATGGAGCGCGACGGCCTCGTCGTCGTCTCCGAGGATCGTACGCTCGAGTTCACCGACGAGGGGCGTCAGCGCGCCGTCGACGTCATGCGCAAACACCGGCTCGCCGAGCGTCTGCTGTCGGACGTCATCGGCCTCGACTGGGCGTACGTGCACGAAGAGGCCTGCCGATGGGAGCACGTGATGAGCGAGCAGGTCGAGCGCCGGCTCGTCGAGCTGCTCGGGCACCCCACTGAGTCGCCGTACGGCAACCCCATCCCCGGGCTCGATCAGCTCGGCCACGTGCCGGCCATGGAGTTCGAGAAGGGCGTCGTCGGGCTTGTGCGGCTGCTCAACGACACCGAGAGCCCTGTGCAGGGCACAGTGCGCCGGCTCGCCGAGCCGATCCAGGTCGACCCCGAGCGTCTCGAGCAGCTCAAGGACGCCGGTGTCGTGCCGGGTGCGCACGGTGACTTCCGCTTCAGCGAGGGCTACGTGCTCGTGCAGATGGACGGCATCGACGAGGGGCTCGAACTGCCGGTGGAGGTGGCATCCCATGTCTTCCTCGTCGACGATCGTGGCTGACTCGGATCATCTGCACGGTCGTCTGGGGCTCGCGAAAACCTGGGAATCCGCCTGTCCAAGTGACAGAATCGTTACCTTCAGGTAGCCTCGAACAGTCCACAGGGCGAGAAGCCAGCCCATCGGACACCCGGACGACACGCCCCGCAGGCTCGTCAATCGGCCGGTTCACGCCAAGAAGAATGCTCGACGAGCCTGCGTCCCCGTCGTCTGCGACCGGGTCGCCGAGGGGCTGGAGGACCCGGTTTGGCTGAAGAGAACGATTCGCACGTTACGCAACCCGATGCCGCGACGGCGAGTCTCACGCGACGCTCGCGCGTACGTCGGCCGGCGCTCCGCGAGACGGCAGTGGCTACCCGCCCCACCCCGGTTGCCAAGAAGCGCGGCTCCGCACGCCGATCGCTGCGCAGCCTCGGCACCATCGCCGTCGTCGCAGGCCTCGTCGCCGCCGTCGGCATCCCCGCATACGGTGCGCTGTCGCTGCCCGAAGACGCCAAGACCATTCAAGAGGTCGCCGAAGCCGGAGCCCAGTCGCTGATCGTCGCCTCCGAGGTGGAGACCGAAGGCCTGCAGCGCGACAGCTACGCGGCGACCACGCCCGAAGAGATCGAGAAGAAGAAGGCAGCCGAAGCGGCCGCGGCGCGCGCCAAGATGGTCGGCTCGACGGCGTCGGTGAACGTCGACCTGAGCCTGGTCGGCCCCGGCACCGGTCCCGCCCGCTGGCCGCTGGCCGCCCTGACCCGCATCGGCGACGGCTTCATGTCGCGCGGCGGGGCGCACTACGGCGTCGACCTGATCGCACCCGGCGGCACCCCGATCTTCGCCGCCACGGACGGTGTCGTCCGCATCTCGCAGGAGAGCTACTACGGCTACGGCGTCGCGATCGTCATCGACGGCGTCATCAACGGGCAGAAGGTCAGCACCCTGTACTCGCACATGACGTACGGCACTCGCACGGTCGGTGTCGGTGCGCAGGTGCAGGCCGGGCAGGTCATCGGACTGGTCGGCCAGACCGGTCGTGCCTTCGGCAACCACCTGCACTTCGAGACCAAGATCAACGGGTCGCTCGTCGACGGGCTCGGCTTCCTGCGCGCCAACGGCGGCTGATCCCGCGCCGACACGCCGCGCCGCGAGGCGCCTGTGCACCGGTGTGCGTGGTCTAGCCTGAAACCCGACGCGATCTGCGGACGGGGGCCATATCCATGCGCACTCTGGTACTGAACGCCGGGTACGAGCCGCTGGCCGTCGTGTCGTTCAAACGGGCGATCGTGCTCGTGATGAACCAGAAGGCCACGGTCGTCGAGAGTGTGGACGGCGATCCGGTGTGGACATCGTCGGCGGTGTACGACCGACCCGCAGTGATCCTGCTCGCCCGCTACGTGCGCATGCCGAACGGGCGCCGCGTGCCGGTGACGCGGCGCGGTGTCCTGCGCCGCGACGGGCACCGATGCGCATACTGCGGCCAGTCCGCGTCGACGATCGACCATGTGCTGCCGCGGTCGCGCGGGGGCGGCGACTCGTGGGAGAACCTCGTGGCGTGCTGCCTGCGCTGCAACAACGTCAAGGGCGACCGCACGCCGCAGGAGATGTCGTGGGATCTGCGCATCACTCCGCGCCCGCCGCGCGGCGGGCGGTGGACGGTGCGCGGCACCGAGCGCGCCGAGGCGTGCTGGGAGCCGTACCTGGCCCTTGCGGCGTAGCGCGCCGCTGCCGCCGCTTCCGCATTCCTCTGCACACGTGAGGGAGTGTCGGGGGAGGGATATACGTTCGACACCACGGTTGAAGGAATAGAACTTACGTTCTATTCTGTGGAGGTGAGGGCGAACGTGCGAACCCCGGGAGCGGCTGTGCTCGGCACCCTGCGCGCGCAGCTCGAGCGTACGCAGGGACGACGGCTCGACGCGCCGGTGCTGCCGGTGCATCCGGTACTGGCACCGTTGCTGCCCGGCGGGGGCCTGCGGGCCGGCGCGGCCTATGCGTTGGAACGATCGGCAGCGCTCGTGATGGCGCTCATGGCGGGTCCGTCGCAGGTGGGTGCATGGTGCGCGGCGGTCGGGATGCCCGAGCTCGGCGCAGAGGCGACCGAGCAGGCCGGCGTCGACCTCGAACGCCTCGTGCTCATCCCCGACCCGGGCCCCCGGTGGCTGACGGTCGCGGCGACGGTCGCCGAGGTGATGCCGGTGGTGGCGGTGCGTCCGCCGGGGCGGGTGACCGATGCCGAGGCCGCGCGGCTGGCCGCCCGGCTGCGCGATCGCGGCAGCACGCTGCTCGTGCAGGGGCGGTGGCCGCAGGTCGAGGCGACGCTGATGCTGAGCGATCCGGCGTGGTCGGGTCTGGAGCACGGCCACGGTCATCTCACCGGCCGTGAGGTGACAGTGACCTCGGGCAGCCGGCGCTGGCCCGTGCCGCGCACGATGCGCATCGCCCTGCCGGCCTGCGGTGGCGAGATCGCCCCGGCGGGGCAGCGTACGCCGTCGCGGGCGATGCCCGCGTACGAAGAGCGGTGGGTGAGCTGATGGATGCCACGCCGGTGCGCAGTCTTGTGCTGTGGATTCCCGACTGGCCGGTCGTCGCACTGACGAGGGAGGCGGCGCTGCAGGTCGGGCGGGAAGAGCCGGTCGCCGTCGTCGGGGCGAACACCGTGATCGCGTGCTCGGCCGCTGCCCGCACCGAAGGCGTGCGGCGCGGGCAGCGGCGCCGCGATGCGCAGTCCCGCTGCCCCCGGCTGCGGATCGTGCCCGCCGACGACGCCCGCGACCGGCGGCTGTTCGACCCGGTCGTGGCCCGCATCGAGGAGGCAGCCCCGGGGGTCCAGCCGATCCGCCCCGGCCTGTGCGCGCTGCGCGCCCGCGGCCCCGCCCGCTACTACGGCGGCGAGGAGCCCGCGGCGCACACGCTGATCGCCCGGCTGGCCGAGCTTGGGGTGCCCGACGTGCGTGCGGGCATCGCCGATGGTCCGTTCACCGCCGAACAGGTGGCGCGCACGGCCCCGGCCGGCGATGTGCGGTCTGTTCCCGCCGGGGCGGCGGCGGTCTTTCTCGCCCCCTTGCCGGTCGCCGTGCTCGAGGCGCCCGAGCTTGCCGAGCTGCTCACCCGGCTGGGGGTGCACACGCTCGGTGCCTTCGCTGCGCTGGACGCCGATCGGGTGCTCGACCGCTTCGGCCCCGTCGGGGCGCGCCTGCACGCGCTCGCCGCCGGCCGGGACTCCCGCCCGGTGCAGCCGCGCATCCCGCCTCCCGAACTGGCGCGCGAGATCGCCTTCGAGCCGCCGCTCGATCTCGTCGACCAGGTGGCCTCGCCCTGCGCGTCACCGCCGACGACTTCATTGCGGGGATCGGCGCCGAAGGGCTCGTGTGCACTGAGCTGCGAGTGCGCGTCGAGACGGATCGGGGGGTGGGCTCCGAGCGTGTGTGGCTGCACCCCGGTTCGTTCGACGCGGCCGCCGTCGTCGACCGGGTGCGCTGGCAGGTGCAGTCGCTGGGCGCAGTCGGCGCCCTCCGGCAGGACCAGGACCCGCTTGTCGAAGGGGCGGGGGCCATCGCCCGGGTGCGGATCCTGCCCGAGGCGGTCGACGAGGCATCCCGCCACCGACCGGCGATCTTCGGTTCCGGCAGCGACGAGCGCATGCACCACACCCTCTCGCGCGTGCAGGCGATGCTCGGGCACCGCGGGGTGCTGACTCCTGCGATCGGTGGTGGCCGGTGGCTCGTGGAGCGGCAGGTGACTGTGCCGTGGGGCGATCGGGTCGTGCTGACCAGAGAACGCGGGCAGCCGTGGCCGGGCCGGCTGCCGGCGCCGCTTCCGGGAACAGTGTTCGCACCGGGCCGGCCGACGCAGGTGCAGGATGCCGCGGGTGCGCAGATCACGATCGATGAGCGTGGGGCACTCAGCGGGGTGCCCGCTGTGCTCGTCGACAGTGGGCGCCGGCACGCGGTGGCGGCTTGGGCGGGCCCGTGGCCGGTCTCGGAGCGGGGGTGGGATGTCGCGCGCACCCGCCGCGCGTACCGCTTTCAGCTCGTCGATGCCGAGCAGGTCGCATGGCTCGCCGTGTACGAGCAGGGGGAGTGGATGCTGGAGGGTCGGTATGACTGACGCATCGTCGCCGATGCGCCGCGCCGTTCGCAGAATCGCACGAACTTCGCACGGATCGGGCGGATTCTTGCGAACTTCGCGTGAAACTGCGAGATCTGTGCGTGAGGAGCACGACTGATGGGCTGGCAGAACCCTCCCGTCTCGTGGTCCGAGATGGAGCGCATGCTCAGCGATCGGCGGCGTCCCTTGGATCGGCCCGGCGACGGCGGCGACAGCCCGGCGTGGTCGCACAAGCGCGCCCCGTATGTGGTGCCGCCGATCGAGCGGCCCGCCGACGCGGTGCCGTACGCCGAGCTGCACGCGCATTCGTCGTACTCGTTCCTCGATGGCGCGTCCTCACCCGAAGAGCTGGCAGAGGAGGCCGAACGGCTTGGACTGCACGCACTGGCGATCACCGACCACGATGGGTTCTACGGCATCGTGCGCTTTGCCGAGGCGGCCGAGAAGCTGCAGGTGAAGACGGTGTTCGGTGCCGAGCTCTCCCTCGAGCTGCCGGCGCCGCAGCGGGGTGAGGCCGACCCGGCCGGCGTGCACCTGCTCGTGCTCGCCCGGGGGGAGGAGGGCTATCACCGGCTCTCCTCGGCGATCACGCACGCGCAGCTGGCCGGCGGCGAGAAGGGGCGCCCGCGCTACGACCTCGACGAGCTGGCGGTGCGTGCCGGGGGGCACTGGGCGGTGCTGACGGGGTGCCGCAAGGGTGCCGTGCGACGTGCGCTGTACGACCCGGGTGGCGGCATCGCCGCCGACGCCGCGCAGGTCGCCGGCCGCGAGCTCGATCGGCTCGTCGACCTGTTCGGCAGGGAGTCGGTGCAGGTCGAGCTGGTCGACCACGGCGATCCGCTCGACACGGCGGCCAACGACATCCTCTCCGCCCTCGCCGTCGCGCGGCATCTGCCGGTGCTCGCCACCAACAACGTGCACTATGCCGTGCCGCAGCGTGAGCACCTGGCCGCGGCGATCGCGGCGGTGCGCGCGGGCCGCAGCCTCGACGAGCTCGACGGGTGGCTGCCCGCCCACGGCGGGGCGCTCCTGCGCTCGGGGACCGAGATGACGGCGCGCTTCGCCCGGTACCCTGGCGCAATCGAACGCACCGTCGCCCTGGCCGACGAGCTGGCGTTCGAGCTGCGCACCGCCAGGCCGGCCCTGCCGACGCAGGAGGTGCCCGCCGGACACACCCCCATGTCGTGGCTGCGCGAACTGGTCTGGCGCGGGTTCGCTGAGAAGTACCCTGATGCGCCGCCGGCCCATCGCACCCGGGTCGAACGCGAGCTCGCCGTCATCGAGCAGAAGGACTTCCCCGGCTACTTCCTCATCGTGCACGACATCGTCGCCGAGGCGCGGCGGCGCGGCATCCTGTGCCAGGGGCGCGGCTCGGCCGCCAACAGTGCCGTCTGCTACCTGCTGAACATCACCGCCGTCGACGCGATCCGCTACGGGCTGCCGTTCGAACGGTTCCTGTCGAGCCTGCGCGAGGAGGAGCCCGATATCGACGTGGACTTCGACTCCGATCGCCGCGAGGAGGTCATCCAGTGGGTGTATGCGCGGTACGGGCGTGAGCGGGCCGCGCAGGTGGCCAATGTCATCCAGTACCGCCCCAAGAACGCGGTGCGCGACATGGCAAAGGCGCTCGGCCATTCACCCGGACAGCAGGATGCCTGGTCGAGGCAGGTGGAGCGGTGGGGGGCATCTCTGTCGCCCGCACCCGACAACGACATCCCGCCGCGGGTGCTCGAGTACGCGACCGAGCTGCTCAAGGCGCCGCGGCACCTCGGCATCCACTCCGGCGGCATGGTGCTCACCGACCGGCCCGTCGGCGAGGTGGTGCCCATCGAGCACGCGCGCATGGAGAACCGCACGGTGATCCAGTGGGACAAGGACGATGCCGCCTGGATGGGCCTGGTGAAGTTCGACCTGCTGGGGCTCGGGATCCTCGCCGCGCTGCAGTACTGCTTCGACCTCGTCGCCGGTGCGACGGGGGAGCGGTGGAAGCTGGAGACGATCCCTAAAGAAGAGCCGGCCGTCTACGACATGCTGTGCCGGGCCGATGCGATCGGGGTGTTCCAGGTCGAGTCACGCGCCCAGATGGGGCTGCTGCCGCGCCTGCGACCGCGGCGGTTCTACGATCTGGTGGTCGAGATTGCCCTGATCCGTCCCGGCCCGATCCAGGGCGGTGCCGTGCACCCGTTCGTGCGACGCAAGCTCGGGCACGAGAAGGTGACTTACCCGCATCCGAAGCTCGTTCCCGTGCTGGAACGCACTCTCGGCATCCCCGTCTTCCAAGAGCAGCTCATGCAGATGGGTATGGCGATCGGCGACCTGACGGGGGAGGACGCCGACCTGCTGCGCCGTGCGATGGGTTCCAAACGCGGCATCGAGCGCATCGAGTCGCTGCGCGAGAAGCTGTATGCCGGTATGGCGCGCAACGGGCTTACAGGCGGCGACGCCGATGCGATCTACGAGAAGATCCAGGCGTTCGCGAACTTCGGCTTCGCCGAAAGCCATTCGCTGTCGTTCGCGCTGCTCGTCTACGCGTCGTCGTGGTTGAAGCTGCACTACCCGGCCGCGTTTCTCGCGGGGCTGCTGTGCGCACAGCCGATGGGCTTCTACTCGCCGGCGACGCTCGTGGCCGATGCGCGCCGGCACGGTGTGGAGGTGCGTCGCCCCGACATCCAGCTCTCGGGTACCACCCCCCTCCTCGAACCCTTCCCACCCCCCGCTACCCCCACACCCCCCGCTTCCCCTACTTCGCCAAAACTCCTGTTCTGGCACACGCAGGAAGATCTGGGCCCGAAACTCCCTGACTTCGCCAGAACAGG
>NZ_JBKEAF010000035.1:0-16248 GCF_047971895.1 Microbacterium sp. | reverse complement strand
GGCATCCTGCTCTCCTCCGATTACGCCGTCGTCGGCGCGAACTCCAAGATCGGCAGCCTCTACGCCAATATCGGCCTCACCCCCGACCTGTCGGTCAGCGCCCACCTCGCCCGCGCCGTCGGCGAACGCCGGGCGCTGCAGCTCGTGTTGCAGGACCGCATGCTCACCGCGCCCGAAGCGCTCGAGTGGGGGCTGGTTGCCGAGGTCGTCGAGGGAGAGGATGCCGCGGCCACCGCCGATGCCGTCCGCGCCCGCGCCGACGAGATCGCCCGATTCTGGATCGATAGCGCCGCGCGCGCCTACGGGCAGGCCAAGCGCATCGTGCGCGACGACCGCGACCGCACGTTCGCCGCGCAGCTGACCACCGAGGCGCACACGATCGGTGCCGCCTTCGACACCCCCGACGCGCAGGCGCGGATCGCGGCGTTCGCCGCGGCATCCGCCCGCCGTTCCCAGCCGTCCGCACCCCCGCAGGAGACCGCATGATCGCCCCACTCGCCGGAAAGACCATCCTCATGTCGGGTGGCAGCCGCGGCATCGGCCTCGCGATCGCGCTGCGTGCTGCGCGCGACGGCGCGAACATCGCACTGCTGGCCAAGACCGACACGCCGCACCCCACGCTCGAGGGCACGGTGCACACCGCGGCCGAGGCGATCCGCACCGCCGGGGGCAACGCCCTGCCGCTGGTGGGCGACGTGCGCAACGACACCGACATCACCGAGGCGGTGCTGACGACGCAGGGCGAGTTCGGCGGCATCGACATCGTCGTCAACAACGCGTCGGTCATCGACCTGTCCGGCTCGCTCGACCTCTCGGCGAAGAAGTACGACCTCATGCAGGACGTCAACGTGCGCGGCACGTTCATGCTGTCGCGCGCGGCCGTGCCGATGCTGAAGGATGCCGAGAACCCGCACATCCTGTCGCTGTCGCCGCCGCTGAACCTCGACCCGAAGTGGCTTGGCGCGCACACCGGCTACACACTCGCGAAGTACGGCATGACGATGGCCACCCTCGGCATGGCGGCCGAGTTCGCCCGCGACGGCATCGCCGCCAACACGCTGTGGCCGCGCACCACGATCGCGACCGCTGCGGTGCAGTTCGCGCTCGGCGGCGACACGATGATGAAGGTGAGCCGCACGCCCGAGATCTACGCCGACGCCGCGTACGAGGTGCTCACCCAGCCCGCGCGCGAGTACACGGGACGGTCGCTCATCGTCGAGGACGTGCTCGAAGGGGCGGGCATCACCGACTTCTCGGGGTACGCGGCCGTGCCCGGCACGCCCGACGACGAGCTGTTCGCCGACATCTTCCTGGATTGAGCCGCACCGCTCCCGGCGCCTGTCGCGGGGTCACTCCGGGATCAGGAATGCCGACTCGGGGAGTGCGGCGCTGAGTGCGCGATCGAGCGTCGCCAGCCGACCGCCGTGGTGGACGGCGAGGGCGGCGAGGTACGCATCGGTGATCTGACGGTGCCCGATCACGTGCGCGAGGTCGACGTCGGCGTAGGAGAGATCGTCTGGCCAGAGCGTGAACCGCGGGTCGTCGTACAGAGCGCGCATGACGTCGCGAAGTCCGACAGTCGACGCGCCGGTCCTCGTCAGATAGCGCACGAATGCCCCCTCGACGATGGGACAGAGCGCCACCTTGCCCACGGTCGCCAGCCAGGAGTTCACCCGGTCGTGGTGCACGTGCTCTGCGACACCGGCAGCGATGACGGCGTTCGCGTCGAGCAGAAAGCCGGTCATTCGTCGTCGAGTGCGTCTGCGACATCCTCGGACGTCACGGTTCGTCCGATGCTGATCACAGGGAATCCGGAACGCGGGTCTCTCGAGTACTCGATCCGGGTCCCCGATTCGGCGAGCCCGCGCAGTGTCAGATCGGCGATCACCGCCGACATCGACTGCCTTCGGGATGCCGCCAGCTCGCGGATGCGCGCATGCGCGGCGGGCGGGAGGTCGACTGTCGTACGCATTGCATCAATGTAGCATCACATAATGATGCATTACTGATGCAGAAGCGACGCCGTCGGCGACGTGCGGCGATGTCCGAGGTGGGTCGCCTACCCTGAAGGCATGATGCCGCCCGCAGACACGCCCGTGCGCCAGGTCCGTCCCCGCACCGAGGGGTGGACCCAGAAGACGGATGCCTCGGGCCGCCCGCTCCTCCAGTTCGCCTCGCCGAAGCGCGGCAGGCCGCCGGCGCACCTCGCCGACCTCACGCCCGAGCAGCGCGTGGCGAAGGTGCAGGAGCTGGGGCTCCCGGGCTTTCGGGCCACGCAGCTCGAGAAGCACTACTTCACCCACTACACGCATGACCCCGCCGATATGACCGACCTTCCGGCATCCGGTCGGGAAGAGCTCGTGCACGGACTGCTGCCACCGCTGCTGACCGAGGTGCGCCGCCTGCAGACCGACGACGGCAACACGGTCAAGCTGCTTTGGAAGCGGCACGACGGTGCACTGGTCGAGTCGGTGCTGATGCGCTACCCGGGCCGCATCACGCTGTGCGTGTCGTCGCAGGCCGGGTGCGGCATGAACTGCCCGTTCTGCGCGACGGGCCAGGCGGGCCTGACCCGCAACATGTCGGCGGCCGAGATCGTCGAGCAGGTCGTGCGGGCCAACGCCCTGATCCGCGCCGGTGGCCTGGGGACTTCCGAGCACGCCGAGGAACGCGTCACCAACATCGTCTTCATGGGCATGGGCGAGCCGCTCGCGAACTACGCGCGGGTGATGCAGGCGGTCCGGGTGATGACCGACAAGAAGCACGGACTCGGGATGAGCGCGCGCGGGGTCACCGTTTCGACGGTGGGACTCGTGCCGGCGATCCGCAAGCTCGCCGCAGAAGAGATCCCGGTCACGTTTGCGCTGTCGCTGCACGCGCCCGACGACGAGCTGCGCGACGAGCTCATCCCGGTGAACTCGCGCTGGAAGGTCGACGAGGCACTGGATGCCGCGCGCGCCTACTTCGACGCCACCGGCCGCCGGGTGTCGATCGAGTACGCGCTCATCAAGGACATGAACGACCATGGTTGGCGAGCCGACCTGCTCGGCGACAAGCTCAACGCGCGCGGACGCGGTTGGGTGCACGTCAACCCGATTCCCTTGAATCCGACGCCAGGCTCGGTCTGGACGGCTTCGACGCGGGTGGTGCAGAGCGAGTTCGTGCGTCGGCTGGAGGCCAAGGGCATCCCCACCACTCTGCGCGACACCCGCGGCAAAGAGATCGACGGCGCGTGCGGACAGCTGGTCGCGACGGAGCAGGATGCGGAGCTCGCCGCGGACTTCACCTAAAAAGATACCCCGTATCTATAAACACCGCTCGCTCACAGCGGACCGCGATGTCACAGATCCGTGACATGATCTATCGCGCGCCGAATCCGGCGCTCTTCACCGTCCGGGAGACCACGTGCTCGGAAAGCTCCTCTACCGCTACCTCAAGACCTACCGCTGGCTTCTCGCCGCCGTGCTGGTCTTCCAGTTCGCGTCGGCGCTGGCCGCGCTGTACCTGCCGCGGCTGAACGCCGACATCATCGACAACGGGGTCACCCGCGGCGACATCGACTACATCTGGTCGCACGGCATCGTGATGCTGGGCATCTCGCTCGGTCAGATCGTGACCGCAGTGATCGCGACGTTCTTCGCGGCGCGCGCCGCGATGGCGACCGGGCGTGACATCCGCCGCGACGTCTTCGACCGCGTCAGCTCGTTTTCCGAGCGTGAGATCTCGCAGTTCGGCGCCGGGTCGCTGATCACCCGCAACACGAACGACGTGCAGCAGGTGCAGATGCTCGCGATGATGGGTGCGACGATGCTCATCACCGCGCCGCTGCTGGCGATCGGCGGCGTGATCATGGCACTGCAGCAGGATGTCGGGCTCAGCTGGATCATCGCGGTCTCGGTGCCGGTGCTGCTGATCATCGCGATCTTCGTGATCAGCCGCATGGTGCCCTTGTTCCGGGCCTTCCAGGCGAAGCTCGACGCGGTCAACCGCATCATGCGCGAACAGCTGATCGGCGTACGCGTGGTGCGGGCCTTCGTGCGCGAGCGCATCGAAGAGGAGCGGTTCCGCGAGGCGAACACCGACATCATGATCGTCGGACGGCGGGTGGGCTCGCTGTTCGTCGTGCTGTTCCCCCTGGCGATGCTCGTGCTCAACGTAACGGTGGTCGGAGTGATCTGGTTCGGCGGCATCGAGGTCGATGCCGGTGAGGTCGAGATCGGCACGCTGTTCGCGTTCATGCAGTACGTCGGGCAGATCCTCATGGGCGTGCTGATGGCGAGCTTCATGACGATGATGATCCCGAGGGCGGCCGTGTCGGCGGAGCGCATCGGAGAGGTGCTGGATGCCTCGAGCTCGCTGACCCGCCCGGCGCACCCGGTGCACGAGTTCCCGCAGCGGGGCATGGTGCAGTTCGACCGGGCCACCTTCACCTACCCCGGTGCCGAGGAACCGGTGCTGGAAGACATCTCGTTCCACGCCACGCGTGGCGAGACGGTTGCGATCGTCGGCTCGACCGGTGCCGGTAAGTCCACGCTCATCTCGCTCATCCCGCGGCTGTTCGACGTGACCTCGGGCGCGGTGCGGGTGGCCGGTGTCGACGTGTGCGAGGCCGACCCCGACCTGCTGTTCGAGCGCATCGGCCTGGTGCCGCAGCGGCCGTTCCTGTTCACGGGGACGATCGCGTCGAATCTGCGCTTCGGTCGAGAGGATGCGACCGATGAAGAGTTGTGGGAGGCGCTAGAGATCGCGCAGGCGCGCGACTTCGTGCTCGAGAAGGAGGACGGGCTGCAGACGCGCATCTCGCAGGGCGGCACGAACGTGTCGGGCGGTCAGCGCCAGCGGCTCGCCATCGCCCGGGCGATCGTGCACCAGCCCGACATCCTCGTCTTCGACGACTCGTTCTCCGCCCTCGACCTGACCACCGATGCCCGACTGCGCGCCGCACTGTGGAGACGGCTGCCCGAGGTGACCAAGATCGTCGTCGCCCAGCGCGTCTCGACGATCACCGACGCCGACCGCATCGTCGTGCTCGACGCGGGCCGCGTGGTCGGTATCGGCACACACGAAGAGCTGCGGGAGTCCAACGAGACGTATCGAGAGATCGTCGAATCACAGCTGGGAGTCGACGCATGAGTCCCTCGACAAGCTCGGGAACCGAACCCGACATGCTCACCGAGGAGGAGCGCCTCGAGCTCGAGCTCGCCGAACAGGCACGGCAGAGCACCGGCGACTGGGACAGCGTCGCGCCGGGCAAGGCAGCCAACTTCGGGCCCAGCTTCCGTCGGCTCCTCGGTCTGCTCAAGCCGCACGCCCTCGCCTTCACGCTCGTGTCGCTGGCCGGTGCGCTGGCCGTCGTGCTCGCCGTCATCGCACCGAAGGTGCTCGGCGAGGCCACGAACATCGTGTTCGAAGGGGTCATCTCGGCGGCGATGGGCGGGCAGTTCCCCCCGGACGCCACCCAGGCCGAGGTCGTCGAGGCGCTGCGCGCGGCCGGTCAGACCGACTTCGCGAACATGGTCGCGGCGATGCACGACTTCCAGGTGGGCGCCGGTGTCGACTTCGAGCGCCTGCGCGTGGTCATCCTGTGGGTGCTGCTCATCTACATCGTCTCTGCGCTGCTCAGCTGGGTGCAGGGCTACGTCATCAACGTGATCATGGTGCGCACCATGTGGCGGCTGCGCGAGAACGTCGAGGCCAAGATCAATCGGCTGCCGCTGGCGTACTTCGACAAGGTGCAGCGCGGCGAGCTCATCTCGCGTGTCACCAACGACATCGACAACATCACCCAGATGATGCAGCAGTCCCTCTCGGGGGCGCTCACCTCGGTGCTGACGGTCGTCGGCGTGCTGGTCATGATGTTCTCGATCTCGTGGCAGTTGGCGCTCGTGGCACTGGTCGCACTGCCGCTCATGGGCGTCATCTTCGGCATCATCGGCCCGCGCTCGCAGAAGGCGTTCCAGGTTCAGTGGAAGAAGGTCGGCCGGCTCAACGCACGCGTCGAGGAGTCCTTCTCCGGGCACGCACTGGTGCGCGTGTACGGCCGTGAAGAGGACTCGCGCGAGAAGTTCGGCGCCGAGAACGACGACCTGTTCCAGGCGAGCTTCAAGGCGCAGTTCCTCTCGGGCATGATCATGCCCGGCATGACCTTCGTCGGCAGCCTCACCTACGTCGGCATCGCGGTGCTCGGTGGACTCATGGTCATCGCCGGGCAGTTGCGTCTGGGTGACGTGCAGGCGTTCATCCAGTATTCGCAGCAGTTCACCCAGCCGCTGTCCGAGCTGGGTGGCATGGCCGCGGTCGTGCAGTCCGGCACGGCGTCGGCCGAGCGCGTCTTCGGACTGCTCGACGAGCCCGAGCAGGAGCCGGACGCCGCCGATGCGAAGCCGGTCCAGACGCCGCACGGCGTCATCGAGTTCGAGAACGTGCGCTTCTCGTACAACCCCGATCGGCCGCTCATCAACGACCTGTCGTTCCGGGTGGAGCCGGGCCAGACGGTGGCCATCGTGGGCCCGACCGGGGCAGGGAAGACCACCCTCGTCAACCTGCTGATGCGCTTCTACGAGCTCGACGGCGGGCGCATCCTGCTCGACGGGCAGGACATCGCGCAGCTCACCCGCCGCGACGTGCGCGCACGCACCGGCATGGTGCTGCAGGACCCGTGGCTGTTCGCGGGCACGATCCGTGAGAACATCCGCTACGGTCGCACCTCCGCCACCGGTGACGAGGTCGTCGCCGCTGCCGAGGCGACGCGGGTCGACCGTTTCGTGCACTCGCTGCCCGACGGGTACGACACCGTGCTCGACGAAGAGGCATCCAATGTGTCGGCCGGCGAGAAGCAGCTCATCACGATAGCCCGTGCGTTCGTGGCGAATCCGTCGCTGCTGATCCTCGATGAGGCGACGTCGTCGGTCGACACGCGCACCGAGGTGCTGCTGCAGCACGCGATGGCCGCGCTCCGCCAGGGGCGCACGTCATTCGTCATCGCGCACCGGCTCTCGACGATCCGCGACGCCGATCTGATCCTCGTGATGGAGCACGGCGACATCGTCGAGAAGGGCACGCACGACGAGCTCATCGCGGCTGAGGGCGCGTACTGGCGGCTGTACCGATCGCAGTTCGAAGAGGCGGCCATCGACATCGACCTCGAAGAGAGCCTCGAGACCGGCGCCGTTCCGGTCGTCGACACCGACGCCCCAGCGGAGGCGCCGCCCACGTAGCCGGTACGCTCGGGGAAGTCATCGTCGCAGTGCCGGAGGGCAGCGTATGAGTGGGATCTGGATCGCCGTCCTGAGCGTTGTCTTTGCGGTGCTCGCCGCCTGGGTGTCGCGGCATGTGCTGGGAACGCGGATCGGCTGGGTGCGGGCGATCATCGTCGGCATCATCGTCTATCTCGCGATTGCGCCGGTCATGGCGCACATCCTCGAATGGGCCGACGTCATCGAGGGCGATGCGTTCCAGGTGAATCGTCCCATCGCGATCGTCTTCCTCGCTCTCGCGATCGGATGGCAGTTCGCGATCGTGGTCACGGCGATCATGCTGCTCGAGCTGCTGTGGCCGAGCGGGCGCGGTTTCCATCCCATCCGCGCCGTGCGCGAGGGACTGCGTCGGCGCAACCGCCTGCGGCGCTACACGCAGATTCTGCGGATCTCGGGCCGGCACGGCATCGATCTGTATCGGCAGCGTCGCTACGGCGACGATCAGGACGTCCCGATGGCCGTCGTCGCCGCCATGAACGAAGCCGGGCCGACGTTCATCAAGATCGGCCAGGTGCTCTCGACGCGCGACGACATCCTGCCGCGCGAGTTCACGGATGCCTTCGCCTCCCTGCAGATGAACACGGCACCGCTGCCGTGGGACCAGGCGCGGGCGGCGATCGAAGCAGAGCTGGGCATGCCCATCGACCAGGTGTTCGGCGAGGTCGACGAAGAGCCACTGGCCGCGGCATCCCTCGCGCAGGTCCACACCGCCCGCCTCGTGTCGGGGGAGTCGGTCGTCATCAAGATTCAGCGGCCGGAGGCGCGGGCGCTCGTCGAGATCGACGTCGACATCATCGAGCGGCTGGCGGCCGACGCCGAGCGCCATGCCGAATGGGCGCGGGGGTACGGCGTGCGCGCGCTCGCCACCGAGTTCGTGCGCGCCCTGCGCGAAGAGCTCGACTACCGCATCGAGGTGGCGAACACCGAGCTCGTGCGCGGCACTCTCTCCCGCAGCACGACGAAAGCAGTGCGGGTGCCGGTCGTCTATGCCGACTACTGCACGTCGCGCATGGTCGTGCAGGAGCGCATCGTCGGCACGCCGCTCAGCGCGCTCGACGGCACACTGCCCGGCGGCCTCACCGATGACGACCCCGACGCGGTGCACCGGATCGCCGACGAGATCCTCGACTCGGTGTTCGAGCAGATCGCAGTCCGCGGCGTGTTCCACGCGGACCTGCACCCGGGCAACCTCATCCTGCAGGCAGACGGCACCGTCGCGCTGATCGATTTCGGGTCGATCGGCATCGTCGAGCGCAGCCTCCGCCGACTGCTGACCACGCTGCTGATGGCGATGGAGGCCGAGGACGACATCGCGACCACCGACATCGTGCTGATGATGGTGTCGACGCCCGACGACGGGTCGAAGCTCGACAAGGCGGCGTTCCAGCACGAGATCGGCATGATGCTCACGCGCGTGCAGAACGGTCGCACCGATGCCGGCGTCTTCCGTGAGCTCATCGACACGATGCGCCGACACCGGCTTGCACTCCCACCCGCGCTGCTGTTGATCTTCCGTACGCTGGGTTCGCTCGAAGGGACGCTGCGCAAGCTCGACCCCGACTACGACCTCGTCAAGCAGGCGCTCGCACGCGCCGCGCACTTCGCGCGCGCATCGATCGAGCCACGCCAGCTCGCGACGAGCGCCGCCACGCAGCTGCAGCTCGCGACCGAGCGCCTGCGACGGCTGCCGCGCCGCGTCGACGCGATCGCGACCCAGCTCGAGCAGGGCTCGTTCACGATGCGGCTGCGCACGTTCGCCGACGCCGCCGAGCGTGGGTGGGTCGGCGGCCTCGTCGGGCAGGTCACGACGGCGATCGTGGGCATCGCGCTCGTCGTCGTCGCCGTCATCCTGGTCGTCTCCGGCGGCGGCCCGCACCTGACCGAGGATGTCGCGCTCTACCCGTTCCTGGGCGCTGCGCTGGGCCTCGGTGGTCTGCTCCTGGTGGTGCGCACGCTGCGTGTGGCGCTATCGAGACGGGTGTCCGAGGGGCAGGGCTGAGCGTACCGATTCAGACGACGGATGCCTCGGGCACGCCCATCTCGGGCGGGGGGCTCGCGCCGCGCAGCGACGAGTTCACGCAGCCGCGCTCGTACGTCGAGGTCGACTCCATCGAGGAGACGATCGCGGCGGCGATGGATACCGGTGGCTCGACGCTCTTGGCGATTTCCCCGATCAGCGAGGCGAGCTGGTTGGCCGTGATCGCCGACCCTGACGGCAACGTCATCGGTCTCTACGAGGGAGGAACCATCACGACGGACTGAACGGTAGGTGCTGCGCGAAGCGTTCGGCCGCGCGTCGCGGTACGCACCTGCTGTCGATCCTGACCAGTTGCGTGCCGACATCCACGAGCGCGGACCGCCGATCCGATGATCGCTGCGACGACTGCGACCGAATGGCTCCCGCTTTTCACGACGAACCCGACCGACTTTCTGGGACTGGACGGGCTTGTCGAGATCGTCGCCGTCCCGCGTCCGTGAAGACGCAGCGCAGGCGCCCGAATGTATACCGTGTGGCCATTCGTGCGGCCACACATTGGCGAACCAGCGTATCTGTGTATACGCTAGGCGCCAGGACCGTGTCGGAAGGGGGTCTATGCGCGCCAGCGACAAGGCCTACCGCACCCTCTTGGAGGAGATCCAGTCGGGCGTGCTGGTCCCCGGAGCCGTTCTCGGCGAGGTCGAGCAGGCCACCCGGCTCGGAGTAAGTCGCACACCGCTGCGCGAGGCGATCGGGCGGCTGGCCGCCGCGGGGCTCGTCGTGCAGCAGTCGCCACGCGTCACGGTCGTCAGTGACCTGGATGCCGATGACATCCGTGAACTGTTCCAACTGCGTCGCGCGCTCGAGGAGACCGCCGCGCGCATGGTCGCCGAACGAGCCCGCGACGATCCGCAGATCGCCGCCACGTTCGCCGCGATCGCCGCCGAGATTGCCGCGGCCCATCCCGCCGACGACGCCGATGCCTACTACGCGGTGATCAGCCGGTTCGACGGTGCGCTCGACGCATCCCTCTCCAACGACTACCTCATATCCGCCCTACGCACCGTCCGCACGCATCTCGTGCGGGTGCGCAGACTGGCCCGCGACCAGCCGCAGCGACTGGCCGCATCCGTCACCGAGCACCGGCTCATCGCCGAGGCGATCGCCGCCGGCGACGCCGACCTGGCCGCGCACGCCACTCACGTCCACCTCCACAGCGCGCTGCAGAGCGCGCTGGCCTCCTCGACAGGCTCGAGGACCGCAACAGACCAAGGAGCAGCATGACCGTCACCCACCACCTCCGCGTCCACCGCAGCGACGAGAACCTCGCGCGCGAGGGGCAACTCGCGTGGCACATCGCCGAGATCGCGGTCGACCCGGTCGAAGTCGAGCCCGAGGTCGTCGACATGATCGTGAACCGCATCATCGACAATGCGGCGGTGGCCGCGGCATCCCTCACCCGCGCTCCTGTGAGCGCCGCCCGCCAGCAGGCACTCGACCACCCGGTGTCGATCAGCGGCAAGGGCGGCACGATCTTCGGGTGCGCGCTCGACCGACGCTCCTCGCCGGAATGGGCCGCGTGGGCGAACGGGGTCGCCGTGCGCGAACTCGACTACCACGACACGTTCCTCGCCGCGGACTACTCGCACCCGGGTGACAACATCCCGCCGATCCTCGCCGTCGCCCAGCACGTCGGCGCCGACGGCGCCGCGCTTGTGCGCGGTATCGCCACCGGCTACGAGATCCAGATCGACCTCGTGCGCGCGGTGTGCCTGCACAAGCACAAGATCGACCACGTCGCCCACCTCGGCCCGTCGGCCGCGGCCGGCATCGGCACCCTGCTGGGCCTGGATGTCGAGACCATCTACCAGGCCGTGGGCCAGGCGCTGCACACCACGACGGCGACACGCCAGTCGCGCAAGGGCGAGATCTCCACGTGGAAGGCGCACGCGCCCGCCTTCGCCGGCAAGATGGCCGTCGAGGCGGTCGACCGTGCGATGCGCGGGCAGACCAGCCCGTCACCCATCTACGAGGGCGAGGACGGCGTGATCGCCTTCATGCTCGACGGCCCAGACGCGAGCTACGATGTGCCGCTGCCCGCGGTCGGCGAGCCGAAGCGGGCGATCCTCGACTCGTACACGAAGGAGCACTCGGCCGAGTACCAGGCACAGGCGATCATCGACCTGGCGCGCCGGCTGCACAACGACGCGTCGTTCGACCCGGCGGATGTCGCCTCGATCGTGCTGCACACGAGCCACCACACGCACTATGTGATCGGCTCGGGCGCGAACGACCCGCAGAAGTACGATCCGACCGCCTCGCGCGAGACGCTCGACCACTCGATCCCCTACATCTTCGCCGTCGCCCTGCAGGACGGCGGCTGGCACCACGTCGACTCGTACCTGCCCGAGCGCGCGGCCCGCGAGGACACAGTGGCGCTGTGGCACAAGATCACGACGACGGAAGACCCGGAGTGGACGCGCCGGTACCACTCGGAGGATCCCGACGAGAAGGCGTTCGGCGGCCGCGTCGTCATCACGCTCACCGACGGCACGGTCATCGAGGACGAGATCGCCGTCGCTGACGCGCACCCACTCGGCGCTCGGCCGTTCGCGCGCGAGGACTACATCCGCAAGTTCCGCATCCTCGCCGAGCCGGTGCTCGAGCAGGCCGAGATCGAGCGCTTCCTCGACCTCGTGCAGCGCCTGCCCGAGCTGACCGCCGACGAGGTGGCGCAGCTGTCGATCGTCGCCAAGCCCGGCGTGCTCGCCGGCGCCCCGGCGCCCAAGGGGCTGTTCTGATGCGTGCGGCGCAGCATCCGTCCCTGCGAACGTCGCAGTTTCGCGCGAAGTTCGCAGCAGATGAGTGGATGCCTGTGAACTCGCCGCGATTCTGCGAACTTCGTGAGGGGGGTGGGCGCTAGTGCTGTATTCCCAGGTGCCCGCCGCCGAGAAGCGACGGCTGTTCCGTGAGCGGCTCGCGAGCGGCGAGCTGCTGCGGTTTCCCGGTGCGTTCAACCCTTTGAGCGCGCGGTTGATCGAGCGCAAGGGCTTCGAGGGTGTGTACATCTCGGGCGCGGTGCTGAGCGCCGACCTGGGGCTGCCCGACATCGGCCTGACCACGCTGACCGAGGTCGCCGGCCGCGGGCAGCAGATCGCGCGCATGACCGACCTGCCGGCGATCATCGACGCCGACACCGGGTTCGGCGAGCCGATGAACGTGGCCCGCACGATCCAGACGCTCGAAGACGCGGGGCTGGCCGGCACCCACATCGAAGACCAGATCAACCCCAAGCGCTGCGGCCACCTCGACGGCAAGGCCGTGGTCGACCAGGACACCGCGGTCAAGCGCATCCGCGCGGCGGCCGACGCGCGCCGCGACGAGAACTTCCTGATCATGGCGCGCACCGACATCCGTGCCATGCATGACGGGCAGGCGGGGCTGGATGCCGCGGCCGACCGCGCCAGGGCGCTCGTCGATGCCGGGGCCGATGCGATCTTCCCCGAGGCGATGCGCACGCTCGACGAGTTCGCCGCGATGCGCCGGGCCGTCGATGTGCCGCTGCTGGCGAACATGACAGAGTTCGGCAAGTCCGACCTGTTCACCGTCGACCAGCTGCGCGATGTCGGCGTGAACATCGTCATCTGGCCGGTGTCGCTGCTGCGCATCGCGATGGGTGCGGCGGGCCGCGCGCTCGACACGCTCACCGACGAGGGTGCGCTGACGTCGAAGCTCGGCGAGATGCAGCACCGCGCTGATCTCTACGAGCTGATCGACTATGAGCAGTACAACCACTTCGACACTTCGGTGTTCAACTTCCAGATCGACCGATAGGAGCACCATGACCGACCCCGACATCAAGAAGGGCCTCGCCGGCGTCACCGTCGACTACACCGCCATCAGCAAGGTCAACCCCGAGACGAACTCGCTGCTGTACCGCGGCTACCCGGTGCAGGAGCTGGCGGCGACGCAGCCGTTCGAGGCGGTCGCCTACCTGCTGTGGCACGGCGAGCTGCCGACCGCCGCGCAACTGGCCGAGCTGCGGGCCGAGGAGCGTCGGCACCGGGCGCTCGCGCCGGACGTGAAGGCCGTCATCGATCTCGTACCGACCGATGCCCATCCCATGGACGAGGTGCGCACCGCGGTGAGCCTCATCGGCGCGCGGGACCTGGCCGGCATCGACTCGGTGCTCGAGGCCAGCGGCACGCCCGAGGAGAATCTGGCGCGCAGCATCCAGCTCTTCGCTGCTCTTCCCGCCATCGTCGCCTATGGCCAACGCCGTCGCCGGGGTCTGGACGTCGTCGAGCCGCGCGACGATCTCGACTACGCCGCGAACTTTCTCTGGATGACGTTCGGCGAGGAGGCCGACCCGGTGGTCGTCGACGCGTTCAACCGCTCGATGATCCTGTACGCCGAGCACTCGTTCAACGCGTCGACGTTCACGGCTCGCGTCGTGACCTCGACGCTCAGTGATTTGTATTCGGCGGTCGTTGCCGCGATCGGCGCGCTCAAGGGCCCGCTGCACGGCGGCGCCAACGAGGCGGTGCTGCACATCTTCAACGAGATCGGCTCGGCCGACAAGGTGGGGGAGTGGCTGGATGCCGCGCTCGCCGAGAAGCGCAAGATCATGGGCTTCGGCCACCGCGTGTACAAGCGCGGCGACTCGCGCGTGCCGACGATGAAGGCGGCGCTCGACACGCTCGTGGAGCACTACGACCGGCCGGATGTTCTTGCGCTCTACGACACCTTGGAAGCCGAGTTCGTGTCGCGCAAGGGCATCTACCCGAACCTCGACTACCCGTCGGGCCCGGCGTACGACCTCATCGGGTTCGACACGCTGACCTTCACTCCGCTGTTCGTCGCGGCGCGCGTGACGGGCTGGACAGCGCACATCATGGAGCAGTTGTCGGCCAATGCGCTAATCCGCCCGCTCTCGGCGTACAACGGCGAGGGCGAGCGGCACATCGAGGGGTACGTGCCGGACACGGCCGCGATCGATGTCGCCGAGCGCGCCGAGGAGGCGGCGGGGTGACCGCGCGTGAGAAGGTCGTCATCGTCTCGGGTGCGCGCACCCCGGTGGGCTCGTTCGGCGGGGCGCTGAAGGACGTCGACGCGTACGAGCTCGGTGCGGCCGCGGTCGTCGAGGCGCTGGCTCGCGCAGGGGTTTCGGGCGACGAGGTCGGCGAAGTCGTCATGGGCAACATCTCGCAGGTCGGCCCCGATGCGTATAACGCGCGCCGGGTGGCGCTCGCCGCGGGGCTGTCATCGCGGGTGCCGGCGTTCAACGTCAACCGGCTGTGCGGCTCGGGCCTGCAGGCGATCTGGTCGGGTGCGCAGGAGCTGCTCTGGGGCGGGGTGGATGTCGTCGTCGCCGGCGGTGACGAGTCGATGTCGCGTACCCCGTTCCTCGACTTCAACGCCCGTGGCAACGCGCGCCTGGGGGATCGGAAGCTGCTGGACGGCACGCTGGCGATCCTCACCGACCCGTTCTCGAAGAAGCACATGGGTGTGACGGCTGAGAACGTGGCGCAGAAGTATGGCGTCTCGCGGGTCGAGCAGGATGAGTTCGCGGTCGAGAGCCAGCGGAGGGCGGCGACGGATGCTGCGCGCGCGGCGTTTGCGGAAGAGATCGTCACGGTGTCCTCGGGCGGGCGTCGGCCGGTCGAGGTGTCGGTGGATGAGCACCCGAAGCCGGGGACGACGCTGGATGTGCTCGCCGGACTGCGGGCCGCCTTTGCCGACGGCGGCAGCGTCACGGCAGGTAACGCGTCGGGCATCAACGATGGTGCTGCGGCAACGGTGCTGATGCGGGAGTCGGACGTGCGCTCGCGGGGACTTTCCGGGCTGGCGACTCTCGAGGCCGTCGCGACGGCCGGGAACGAGCCCGAGCTGATGGGCTACGCGCCGGTCTATGCGCTGCAGCGGTTGTGGGAGCAGACCGGCCTGTCGCCCGCGGATGTCGATGTGATCGAGCTGAACGAGGCGTTCGCCTCGCAGGCGGTCGCGGTGATCCGCGACGCAGAGCTGGATGCTGCGAAGGTGAATCCGTATGGCGGCGCGATCGCCCTCGGGCATCCGGTGGGGGCGACGGGGGCGATCCTCACGGTGCGGGCCGCATTGGATCTTAAGCGGCGCGATCTGGAGTACGCCGTGGTGACGATGTGCATCGGCGGCGGGCAGGCGCTCGCCGCGCTGATCAAGCGCTGGGACGGGTGATCTCCTCCGACACGGGGCGCCGGGTCGTTGGGCGAGACGAAACGCGACAACCTGCGATCCCTGCACACGTCAGCGTCGCACGCACGTTGACCTCCAACGTCCTGCGTGCTCCATCGAGATCAAGGTCGACGAGCGGCCTATAGAGGGGGTTGATGCCCGCGTTTGCGATGAAGATGTCGAGACCACCGAACTCGGCCGCCGCTCGGTCGAATACCTCAGCACGGTGCGCAGGGTCATGGGCCTCGCACGCCATGGCGGTCGCGCTGCCCACGGGCGACTCCGCGACCGCAGCATCCAACGACTCCTGCTTCCGGTCCGCGCGCAGCACATCGCGCGACGCGACCGTCAACAACGATTGCTCGAGCGGCTCGTGGACGAAGGAGTGGAGACCGGAGCGCGACGGGTGGAGGACTCCCACGGTGCGGTGCCGGCCCTCATTACGATGTGCACCGGCGTTGCTCAGTGGTATCGGGTCGACGGTCCGCTGAGTCCCGAGATCCTGGCACGGCAGTACACGGAGCTCGCCGGATGGATGTTCTGTGCTTTAGTGCAGGATTGATTACGCCCGGGTGTGACTCTGTGCCGTGATTACAGAGGCTCGGGCATCACCCGCGGCTCGGCGAAGTCGCCCGCGCCCTGCCGCAATCGGGCGACGGCGTGCACGAGCGCACTCACGTTCGCCTCGTCGATGCCGGGATCTGCGAACACCTCGGTGTTGAGCGATTCCGTGGCCTCTTCGACGATGCTGCGCCCGGCATCCGTCAGCACCAGAATCGTCGCGCGCCCATCGTGCGGGTG
>NZ_JBKEAF010000025.1:0-2073 GCF_047971895.1 Microbacterium sp. | reverse complement strand
CGTGGGCATGGACGCATGGTCGCCCTCGTACTCGACCACGGTCCGGTACTCGGGGTACACCAGCTCGCTGTGCCCGAGCTTTCGCCCGTCGCTTTCGCCGATGTCGACGACCCTACGCGCACCAGTTCGAGGGCACGGCGCAGCCTGCGCGCACCCCGCCGCCGAAGCGTGGCGACCGCGGCGCCGAGCTCGCCCCCTGTCGCGATAGCAGCCTCGGCGGGGAGCTTGCGTCCGCGTTCGTCGCGCGGGACGGTGATGAGCGCGTCCCCGGCGGCGACGAGATCGCGAAGGGAGAGGGATGCCGCGAGCTGCACCCACGTCGAGGCCGGACTTGCCACGATCAGGCCATGATGGCTCCGCATCGTCACACCGTCCGGGGCGAGTTGGTGCCCGCGGACACCGGCGCCACGCACCACCCGCCGGGCGCGACCACGGCGACGTGCACCACGTCGGGCAGAGCTGCGCGCGAGTCTCAGCAACCGGCTCGCCACCCCGATCGTGACGAGGTCCCTGCAGCGTGAGCTGATCGACCGCATCGCCACCGAGCTCGACGTGCCCGACACGAGCCTGCGGGCCGTGCTTGCCGGCAGCCAGATGGCCGACCTCATCATCGTGCGCCACGTCGTGCGACGCCGCTCGGTGAAGGCGACTTCATGGCCGGTACGCGCTGGCGTTCGCGTCGGCCGCGATCGTGCGGGCGCTGATCACCGTCGCCTTCGCGCACAGAGTTCCAGTCGACGCAGTTCATGCCGCTGCTGGTGTTCCCGCAGATCCTCGTGGGCGGCATCCCCATGCCCCGCGATCACATGCCCGAGGTGCTGTACGCGATCAGCGACTGGCTGCCGCTGAGCTACGCGGTCGATGCGGTCAACGCCGTGACGGTCGGCGACGAGGGGTGGGAGGTCGTGCGCCCGCTGCTGATCGTCGCCGCATTCGCCGGCGGCGCGGTCGTGCTGGCATGGCTCACGCTGCGCCGGCGCACGCCGTAGCCTTGTCAGTCGTCCACGCCACGCAGCTTCGCGGTGAGGTCATGCAGCTGTGCCAGCTCGTCGTCGGTGAGCACCGACATCCGCTCCGCCACCGTCCGGGCGTGCCGGGTCGCGAGCTCGCGGAACGCGCGGGCTCCCGCGTCGGTGGCCGTCACCAGCGATCCGCGGCCGTCGGCCGGGTCACCGCACTTGGTGACGAGCCCGCGGGCGACCATGCGGTCCACGAGCCGCGACACCGACGGCTGGCTGACCAGGGCGAGGCGCGTGATCTCGCGCAGCCGGGCCGTCATATCGGGCGCGCGTGTGACGGTGAGCAGCACGTCGTACTCGTCCTGGGTCAGCCGGTTGCCATCGAAGTCGCCGCTGGTCTGGGCGAACACCTCGTGCTGCGCGCGGAACAGGCTCTCCCAGGCGGCGACGGCGAGGCGGCGGTCGGTCATGGATCACAACGATAGCCGGGCTGTGCGATGTGAGATGGATGCTGCGCGCTCTCGCTCTGCTGGTGATCCTTGCCGGCGGCGTGGCGGTGGCGCCGACGGCTGCCCTCGCCGACGTGAACGACGTCACCTTCCGCAGCCTCGACGTCGACGACACGCTGGGCCGCGCGGCCGACGGCACGCGCGCCCTGCGGGTCGTCGAGACGTTCGTGGCCGAGTTCCCCGACCACGACCAGAACCGGGGCATGCGCCGGCCGCTGCCCGAGACGTACAACGGGCAGCCGCTGTTCCCCGAGCTCATCTCGGTCACCGACGAGACGGCGCAGCCGCGCCCGGCCGCGACCGACAGCGACGATGGGTCCTTCTTCATCACGTCGGCCGCGCCGGGGTACGTGCACGGCGCGGCCGACCTCTGTCTTCACGTACACGATGCGGAACGTCACGTGGACGTTCGGCGACACCGACGCCGATGAGTTCTACGGGGATGTCAACGGCACCGGTTGGCAGCAGCCGTTCGGCAGCGTGCGCACGACCGTGCACGTCGACGCCGAGCTGGCCGCGGCGCTCACTGGCTCGCAGGCCTGCTACCGCGGCGCGCAGGGTGCAGCCGACCGGTGCGAGATTTCGGTGAGCGCAGATGCGGATGG
>NZ_JBKEAF010000021.1:0-43369 GCF_047971895.1 Microbacterium sp. | reverse complement strand
TCTTCTCGCGCGATACGGAGCGTCACACGGGGCCTCCGTCGGCTCGGCCATCCCGCGGGGGCGTGTGGTCGGCGAAGACGGCGAACTCTCGCTGCACCGCCGCAACGGCCTCCTACCGCTCGGCGAGCGGGAGGTCGACGAGGTTCCGGCGGAGTTCCGGCGGATGCCCGGGTCCGTGGGCGCGTCGTCGACATCGTACGAGAACAAGCGCGGCACCCGCCGCATCAGTTTCGCGTCATCGGCGAGAGCATCGTCGCCGACGAGGAGCGGGTCGGCGTGCTCGCCCTCTTCGAACGCGATGACCGCCGGCCGGTCGCCGGTCGAGCGCCACCGGGTGCCTGAGGCTGACAAGGAGTGAGGCCTCCCCGGCGACCACGGACCGGAATGCGGAAGCCTTGCACACGATCAGGTCCGGCCGGGTCAGTTGACCTCGTCGGGGTGCGAGCTGACGCGGCCCGACCCGTCCGTGTGGTCGAGCGCGTCGATCGCCGCAAGCTCGGCGTCGGTCAGCGTGAAGCCGAGCACGTCGATGTTCTCCTGCAGCCGCTCGCGGCGCACCGACTTGGGGAACACGATGTGCCCCTTCTGCAGGTGCCAGCGGATGACGGCCTGCGCGGGGGTGACGCCGTGCGCCGATGCCGCCTCCGCCACGACGGGCACGCCGAACAGGTCGTACTTACCCTGCCCGAGCGGACCCCACGCCTCGATGCGGATGTCGTGCGCCGCCGCCCACTCGGTGACCGTCCGCTGCTGGTGCGCGGGGTGCAACTCGATCTGGTCGACGACGGGCACGACGCCGGTCGCGGCCACGATCTTCTCCAGATGCGGCACGAGGAAGTTCGACACGCCGATGCTCGTCGCCAGGCCTCGCTCGCGGATGCCGATGAGCTTCTCCCACGCGTGCACGTAGTTGTCCTTCGCGGGGGTCGGCCAGTGCACGAGGTACAGGTCGACACGATCGAGGCCGAGCTTCTCGAGGCTCTCTGCGATCGCGGCGTCGGGCTCGTCGCCGTCGTGCCGGTCGTTCCACAGCTTGGTCGTGACGAACAGCTCGTCGCGCGGGATGCCGCTCGCGGCGATCGCAGCCCCCACGCCCTCCTCGTTGCCGTAGATGGCGGCAGTGTCGATGTGCCGGTAGCCGGTCTCGAGCGCCTCGCTCACCGCCCGCTCGGTCTCGGCTGGCGCCACCTTGAAGACGCCGTAGCCGAGTTGCGGGATCGTGCGACCGTCGTTGAGCGTGATGTTCGGGATCTGAGGCATGACATCCAGCCTAAAAGGCCTCGCCGGCGCGTGCATCACCGGCAGCACCGGCCGTCGTCGCGGCGGAACAGCACGAGCGCGCAGGCCAGCGACAGGGCGATCCACACGATGATGCCGACCCACACCCAACGCTCGAGCGTGCTGCCCTCGACCGCCCAGATGACGAACTCGCGCGCCTGCCGCGAGGGCGTGACGCGCGAGATCGCATCGAGCCAGTCGGCGAACATGATCGGCGGCAGGAACAGCCCGCCGATGAACGCGAGGGCGAACGTGACGATCTGGATGACGGCGATCGCCGCCTTGCATGGCATGGCATGGCGTAGCCGATGAGCATGAACGGCAGCGCCGAGACCCCGAGCGCGACGACCCCGGCGCCGATGCGCAGCGCCGATGCCTCTGCGGCCGTGACGAAGGCCCCGACGGCGATGACCGCCTGCGTCGCGAAGACCGGATCGTCGGCGACCACCCGCTGCGAGACGACGAAGAACAGCAGCGCCAGCGCAGGGAACACCATGGTGCCGATCAACAGCTGCACCCTGCCCGACGAGGGCCGGCGCAGTCCCTGCTACAGCGACAGCATCGGACGGTGCCGGCTGTGGGCGTTGCCGTGTGCCGGTCATGCCTACTTTGCAGAGCGAACTACTTTTCTGAGACAAGTGATTGGCGAGATCGCATCGGATGACGCGGTCGGAGCGTTACGATCGAAGGCTGTGTCTGCGCCAGAACCCGTCATCGCCTATCCCCCGGAGCTGCCCGTCAGCGCCGCGCGGGACGAGCTGGCGCGCGCCATCGCCGAGAACCAGGTCGTGATCGTCGCGGGAGCGACCGGCTCGGGCAAGACCACCCAGCTGCCGAAGATCTGCCTCGAGCTCGGCCGCACTCGCATCGCGCACACGCAGCCGCGCCGCATCGCGGCACGCACCATCGCCGAGCGCATCGCCGAAGAGCTGCAGGTGCCGCTGGGGTCGACCGTCGGGTACAAGGTGCGCTTCACCGACAAGGTCTCGCCCGACACGCGGGTCGCACTGATGACCGACGGCATCCTGCTGAACGAGATCCACCGCGACCGGCTGCTGCGGCGGTACGACACGATCATCATCGACGAGGCGCACGAGCGGTCGCTGAACGTCGACTTCCTCCTCGGCTACCTCACGCGGATCCTCCCGAAGCGGCCCGACCTCAAGGTCGTCATCACCTCGGCCACGATCGACCCCGAGAGCTTCGCGAAGCACTTCGACGCGCCGATCGTCGAAGTCTCGGGGCGCACGTACCCGGTCGAGATCCGGTACCGCGTGCCGGCCGCCGATGACGACGTCGACGGCATCGTCGCGGCGCTGCGCGAGCTCGACGGCGAGGCCCCCGGCGATGTGCTCGTGTTCCTGCCGGGTGAGGCCGAGATCAGAGACGCGATGGATGCCGCGCGCGGCATGTACGCGAAAGACGTCGCCCCCACCGAGGTGCTGCCGCTGTACGGGCGGCTCAGCGCCGCCGAACAGCACCGGGTGTTCGAGAAGTCGCGGGTGGCGGGTGTACGCCGGCGCGTGATCCTCGCCACCAATGTCGCCGAGACGAGCCTCACGGTGTCCGGCATCCGGTATGTGATCGACACGGGCACGGCACGCATCTCGCGGTACAGCAACCGCAGCAAGGTGCAGCGTCTGCCGATCGAGGTGATCTCACAGGCATCCGCCCAGCAGCGCTCCGGGCGTGCCGGGCGCACGGCCCCGGGTATCGCGATCCGCCTGTACGCCGAGGACGATTTCGACAAGCGCCCTGCGTACACCGAGCCCGAGATCCTGCGCACGAGCCTCGCATCGGTGATCCTGCAGATGCTGTCGCTCGGCTTCGGCGACATCGCCTCGTTCCCCGTCCTCACTCCCCCCGACTCCCGCGGCGTGCGCTCCGCCCTCGACCTGCTCACCGAGCTCGGCGCGGTGACCGGCGGCACGCTGACATCCCTCGGCCGCGAGCTCTCCCGCCTGCCGATCGACCCCCGTTTCGCACGCATGCTCATCGAGGCGCGGCGCACCGGCGTGCTCCCCGAGGTGATGGCGATCGTCGCCGGCCTGTCGATCCAGGACGTCCGCGAGCGCCCGGAGGACCGGCGCGAGCAGGCGGATGCTTCGCACGCCCGGTTTCGCGACCCGACCAGTGACTTCCTCAGCATCCTGAACCTGTGGAACCACCTGCAGGAGCAGCAGCGCGAGCTCGGCTCCAGCGCGTTCCGCCGCCTGTGCCGGGCAGAGTTCCTCAACTACGTGCGGGTGCGCGAGTGGTTCGACGTGCACCGTCAGCTGCGGTCGCTCCTCGGCAAGACACCTCACACGTCCGACGAGGCGAAGGATGCTGACGCGATCCACAAGGCGATCCTGGCCGGCCTGCTCTCGCACATCGGGGTCGTCGACACACGAACGGTGAGCGCCCCTCGACAGGCGCGGGGAGCAGCAGCGGCGCGGGGAGCAGCAGCGGCTCGGGGAGCAGCGGCGGCGCGGGGAGCGGGAGCGGCAGAGTACCTCGGGGCGCGCGGGACGCGGTTCGCGATCTTCCCCGGATCGGGGCTGCGCAAGAAGCGGCCGCAGGCGGTCATGGCAGCCGAACTGGTCGAGACATCCCGACTGTTCGCCCGCACCGTCGCCGCGATCGACCCGGCCTGGGCCGAGCCGCTGGCCGCAGACCTCGCGAAACGGCAGCTGAGCGACCCGCACTGGTCGAAGGATGCCGGTGCCGCCGTCGCCGCCGAGAAGGTCACGCTGTTCGGTGTCGAGATCATCCCCCGTCGGCGGGTGCAGCTCGCCCGCATCGACCGGCCGCTGGCCCGTGAGCTGTTCATCCGGCACGCGCTCGTCGACGAGGAGTGGCCACTCGGCAGACTCGGGGAACGGAGGCAGGCTGGTAGGGAGCGGAGGCAGGACAGCGGGCAGCGCGGAGGAGACACGCACCTCACCGCGTTCGCCCGACGCAACCTTGAGCTGCGCCGCCGGCTTGAGAGGATCGAAGAGCGCGAGCGCCGCCGGGACATCCTGGCCGGCGACGAGACCATCGTCGCGTTCTACGACGCCCGCATCCCGGCCGACGTGTTCGACGTGCGTTCGTTCGAGACGTGGTGGCGCGATGCCTCGCAGCGCACGCCACGGCTGCTCGACCTGTCCGAGGCCGATCTGCTCGGAGGCGACCCCCACTCTCCAAGCCTGGCGAGGGGCGACGACTTCCCGATGCGCTGGCACCAGGGCGACCGGGTGCTCACGCTCGCCTACCGCTTCGAGCCGGGCGCTCCCGACGACGGTGTCACAGTCATCGTGCCGCTCGCCCTGCTCGCCCAACTGCACCCCGACGGGTTCGACTGGCAGGTGCCGGGCTTCCGCGACGAGCTGATCGCGGGGCTCCTCCGGGCGTTGCCTAAAGCGATCCGCCGGCATGTCGTGCCCGCCGCCGACTGGGCCGCGAAGCTCGCCGACGAGCTCGACGGCCAGGGGCCGGAATCCCACGACGGGCTGCCCGCACAGAGTCTGCGCGCGGCGCTCGCCGGCCACATCCAGCGCTTCGCGAACCAGCCCGTCACGGCGGGCGATTTCGACATGGAGCGTGTCCCCGGCCACCTGCGCATGTCGTTCCGCGCTGTCGACCAGCGGGGGCGCGCCGCCGGCTCCGACCGCGACCTCGCCGCGCTGCAGCAGCGCCTGGGCGACCGCTCCCGCGATGCCGTGAGCCGTACGGTCTCGGCGACCCCTGGCTCGCTCGCGGACCGGGATCGACCCCGACCATCGGTCGTGGAGCGAGCGAGCGGGACGAAACGCGGCGGTTTCACCGAGCGCACCGGGCTCACCACCTGGGACGTCGGCGACCTCCCCGAGGTCGTCGACACACGCGTCGCCGGAGGCGTCGTGCGCGGCTACCCGGCCCTCGTCGACGAGGGCTCGTCGGTGGCGCTGCGGATCGAGGCCACACCCGACTCCGCGCGTGCGGCGTGGGCCGCAGGCATCCGTCGTCTGGTCTTGCTGTCCACGCCCTCGCCGGGCGCATACGTGCTTGAGCACCTCACCGCCGCCGAGAAGCTCGCGCTGGCGACCTCGCCGTACCAGAGCGCGAAGGCGCTGGTCGAAGACGCCCGCACGGCGGTGGCGGACGTGGTCATCCGCAGGGTCGCACCCGACGCCGTCGTGCGCACACAGGCACGGTTCGAGATGATCCGCGATGCGTTCGCCGCGGCGGTCGTCGACGATCTCTTCGCGACGGTGTCGCTCACGGCGAAGATCCTCGCCCGGGTGCGCGATGTCGAGCGTGCGCTGAAGCAGCAGACCAGCATGGCGCTGCTGGGCCCGCTCGGAGACCTGCGCGGGCAGCTCGCCGGCCTGCTGTTCCCCGGATTCGTCTCACACACCGGCATCGCCCGGCTGGCGCACTATGAGCGCTACCTCGAGGGCATGCTCGTGCGCCTGCAGGGGCTCGCCGACGATGCCGGACGCGACCGCGCCCGGCTCACGGAGTTCGAGCGCGCCGCAGCCGCCTACGCCGAGGCCGGTGGGAAGCTGCCGCCCGAGGCCGGGACGCCCGCCGCGCTCGTACACGCGCGCTGGCTGCTGGAGGAGTACCGCATCAGCCTGTTCGCGCAGCGCCTCGGGACCGCAGAGCCCGTGTCGCTGCAGCGCATCACGAAAGCGCTCGCCGCCTGATTCGCCGTCGGTCGTCGCCCACGGCGACGGGCCGCCCCGGCGTGTTCGACCACGCGCTCCACGAGCCCGGATAGATCGCCGCGTCGATGCCCAGCTCGGCGAGCACCAGCGCCGTGTGCGCGGCGGTGACGCCCGAGCCGCAGTACGCCGCGACGGGCACGCCCGGCCTCGCGCCGACCCGGGCGAACGCGGCGCTCAGTGCTGCGGCGTCCCGCACTCTTCCGGTGTCGTCCACGAGCGCGGTCAACGGCACGTTGACGGCTCCCGGGATGTGTCCGGGGATCGGATCGATCGGTTCGATATCGCCTCGGAAGCGCTCGGCGGTGCGCGCATCGATGAGCACTCCCGCTGCCGGGAACGCCGCCGCCTGATCGATGTCGAGCGTGCCGGCGGTCGCGTCGGTCAGCGTCACCGAGCCCGGAGCGGGTGTGACCTCGCCAGCCTCGACCGGCAGCCCGGCGGCCCGCCATGCGGCGAGTCCGCCGTCGAGCACACGCACCTCGATGCCGGCACGGCGCAGCAGCCACCAGGCCCGCGCAGCAGCCACCCCGTTCGCATCGTCGTACGCGACGACGACATCGCCGTCGTCGAGGCCCCAGCGCCGGGCGGCGGACTGAAGGTCCGTCGTCGCGGGAAGGGGATGCCGCCCCTCGTCGGGGCGGCCGTGGCGCGACAGCTCGTGCTCGAGGTCGACCCACACGGCACCCGGCAGATGCCCGTCGAGATGGGCGGCGTGCCCATCGGGCTCGGCGAGCGACCAGCGCACGTCGAGGAGCCTCGGGGGCGGGCTCGCGGCGACCAGGCGGGCGAGCTCGGCGACGGAGACGAAGTGCTGCATCCCCCCATCCTGCCCCGGCGACGGGCGCATCATGCGACGTAACGCACGTACACACGGCGACACTCCGGGAGTATGCGGATGCCGGCGAATCGCTGCTGCTCATGCAGTCGTCACCGTTCGGGGAAGAGCTCGAGCGCATCGCCACGGAGGTATTCCCCCGCGCACACGGCTCACACGAAGACCTCGTGGCCGATCCCGACATCGTCTACGTCTCGACCCCGCACCCCCTGCACGCGGACAACGCGATCCTCGCGCCCGAGGCGGGCAAACACGCGCTCGTCGAGAAGCCGTTCGCACTCAACGCCGCCGAGGCAGCCAGGGTGCACGATGCCGCCGCCGAACGCGGGCTGCTGACGATGGAGGCGGTGCGTCGCCGGATCGGGCTGCGTTACCCCAGTGAGGGACTCTAGTGATGCGTGGCCTGAACCTTGCGCAGCTGCACGAGCACCTGCGTCCGAAGCTCGGCGGGCGCCGTCTCCTTGCACGCGCGCGCGACGACCTCGGTGAGGGTGCTGGCCACCAGCGCCTCGTCGCGGCACTCGGGACAGTTGTCCAGGTGCTCGCGGATGTCAGAGTGCTCCGTGCTGCAGATCTCCCTGCGCAGATACTCCTCCAGGTCTTTCCTGGCCTTCTCGCAACCGCAGTCGCTCATTTCCTGCTCCTCGGGCGTTCCGGCGCGGCGGCGGAGATGATGCCCCGCTCCTGCGCATACTCGGCCAGCAACTCACGAAGCATGCGCCTGCCGCGGTGCAGGCGGCTCATGACCGTGCCGATGGGGGTCTTCATGATGTCCGCGATCTCCTGGTAGGCGAAGCCCTCGACATCGGCGAGGTACACCGCAAGGCGGAAGTCCTCTGGCAGGGCCTGCAGCGCGTCCTTGACGACAGAGGCGGGCATGTGGTCGATCGCCTCGGCCTCGGCGGATCGGCTGCTGGTGGCGGTGGTCGACTCTGCGCCGCCCATCTGCCAGTCCTCCAGCTCGTCGATCGTGCCCTGGTAGGGTTCGCGCTGCTTCTTGCGATACGTGTTGATGTACGTGTTGGTCAGGATGCGGTACAGCCACGCCTTCAGGTTCGTACCCTGGGTGAAGGTGTGCCACGAGGCGAACGCCTTCAGGAACGTCTCCTGCACGAGGTCGGCGGCGTCGGCCTGGTTGCGCGTCATGCGCATCGCCGCACCGTACAGCTGGTCCATGAACGGCAGCGCCTGCTCCTCGAACTCTCCGCGCGCGCGAACGGCGGGATCGGCGGGCGGCGCGTCGAGTGCGTCGTCAGTCATCGCCGCCCAGTCTAAGGTCGGCCGATCCAGTACCGCAGTCATCCGGCTCCCTCCTCGCACGCGGCTGCGCCGCACACCCCACGCGATGCTCCCGCGCACGGGGTTCACTAGGGTAGAACCCGATGACTGCCGCCCGGTATTCCCCCGCCAGTGACTGGCCTGCTCCCACTGCACACGAAGCGCTGCGGGCGACCCTGACCGTGCCCGGGTCGAAGTCACTGACCAACCGCGAGCTCATCCTCGCCGCCCTCGCCGACGGGCCGGGTGTGCTGCGCTCCCCGCTGCGGTCGGACGACTCCGACCGCATGTCCGATGCGCTGCGGCTGCTGGGCGTCGACGTCGTCACGACCGATGACGACGACCTGGTCATCACGCCCCCGTCCGTCTTCACCGGCGGCGTCACCGTCGACTGCGGGCAGGCCGGCACCGTCATGCGCTTCGTCGCGCTGCTGGCAGGCCTGGCCCGCGGCGACGTCGTGCTGACGGCCCACGAGACGGCACTGCACCGGCCGATGGGCGAGCTCATCAAGGCGCTGCGCGACCTCGGCGTCGACGTCGACGACGGCGGCAACTGGGCTCTGCCGTTCACCGTGCGCGGGCACGGCCAGATCCGCGGCGGTGCGGTCGAGATCGACGCGTCGATGTCGAGCCAGTTCGTCTCCGCGCTGCTGCTGGCAGCGCCGCGCTTCGACGTCGGTCTGCACCTCGTGCACACCGGCGACCGGCTGCCGAGCCTTCCGCACATCGACATGACCATCGAGGCGCTGTCGCGCCGCGGCGTACACGTGGAGCGACCGGCCGCGAACGAGTGGGTGGTGGCCGCCGGCCCGATCCGCGCGAAGGACATCGCGATCGAGCCCGACCTGTCGAACGCGGCGCCGTTCCTCGCGGCGGCGATGGTGGCCGGCGGCGCGGTGACCATCACCGACTGGCCGGCCCACTCGACTCAGCCCGGCGCGTTGCTGACCGACATCCTCGTCGTCATGGGCGCGAAGGTCGGCCGCCGCGGCGGTGCGCTCACGGTCACGGGCGGCGCAGGCATCCAGGGTGTCGACCTCGACCTCTCCGCCGCCGGCGAGCTCGCCCCCACGCTGGTCGGGCTGGCCGCGCTCGCCGACGCGCCGTCGACGTTCCACGGCATCGGGCACATCCGCCGGCACGAGACCGACCGCATCGCGGCGCTGATCCGCGAACTGCGCGGACTCGGCGGCGAAGCGCACGAGCTCGAGGACGGCATCCGTGTCGTCCCCCGGCCGCTGCGCGGCGGCCTCTGGCACACCCACCACGATCACCGCATGGCGACGACGGGCGCCCTCATCGGCCTGGCCGTCGACGGCGTGCGCATCGACGACATCGGTACGACGGCGAAGACCATGCCGCAGTTCCCCGGCCTGTGGGCGCAGATGCTCGCAGGAGCATCGGATGCTGCGGCCTGAAGGACGCGATCGCACCCGTGAGCTGGCTCGACGACCTCGATGACGACGAACCGGAGTTTGACGAGGCCGATGTCCGCGTGCGCCCGAACCCGAAGGCGAACCGCCCGCGCACGAAGCGCCGACCCGCGCACGATGACGCGCGTGTCGCCCGCGTGTTGGGCGTGGACCGGGGACGCTACACGGTGCTCATCGACGAAGACGGCCCCGACGAGCACGACGCGGTGGCGATGCGGGCGCGTGAGCTGCGCAAGACACCCGTCGTCACCGGTGACCGCGTGCGCGTCGTCGGTGACACGAGCGGCGCACCGGGCACGCTCGCGCGCATCGTCGGGATCGAGCGGCGCACGTCGCTGCTGCGGCGCAGCGCCGACGACACCGACCTGGTCGAGCGCATCATCGTCGCCAACGCCGATCAGATGCTCATCGTCGTCGCTGCGGCCGACCCCGAACCGCGCACGCGGCTTGTCGACAGGTACCTCGTCGCCGCGCTGGATGCCGGCATCCGTCCTCTTCTCGTCGTCACCAAGACCGATCTCGCGGACCCGGCCGCGTTCCTGCACCACTTCGACGGCCTCGACCTGGAGGTGTTCACCAGCGCGCACAACGACATGCCGCTGGAGCGCATCGGCGGTGCCATCGCGGGGCACGCGACGGTGTTCGTCGGGCACTCTGGTGTGGGCAAGTCGACGCTCGTGAACGCGCTCGTCCCCGAAGCGCGCCGTGCGACCGGCCACGTCAACGTCGTCACCGGCCGCGGCAGGCACACCTCCAGCTCGACGGTGTCGCTGCGCTATGTCGGCCCGCGCGGTCGCGGCTGGGTCATCGACACCCCGGGGGTGAGATCGTTCGGTCTGGGCCACATCGACCCGACGAACATCCTGAGGTCGTTCACCGACCTCGCCGAGATCGCGAAGGAGTGCCCCCGCGGCTGCACGCACCTGCCGGACGCCCCCGACTGCACCCTGGTCGAAGCGCACGAGGAGGGGCGGCTCGACGTGAGCGCCGAGGCGCGCCTCGACTCGCTGCAGCGTCTGCTGACCACGTTCGCCGGTCTCGACGAGCATCGTTAGGGTGGAGACGTGACTCAGCTCGAACCCGGAGACCTCGCCCCCGACTTCACCCTCGACGACCAGGACGGCAACCCCGTGTCGCTGCACGATCTGCGCGGCCGCAAAGTGATCGTCTACTTCTATCCCGCCGCGATGACCCCGGGCTGCACGACGCAGGCGTGCGACTTCCGCGACAGCATGGGATCGCTGCAGGGCGCCGGATACACCGTGGTCGGCATCTCGCGGGACGAGCCGGCGAAACTCAAGAAGTTCGCCGAGCGCGACGAGCTCGCGTTCCCGCTGCTGAGCGACCCCGACCACGCCGTGCACGAGGCCTACGGTGCCTGGGGTGAGAAGATGAACTACGGCAAGCTCACCACCGGTGTGCTGCGCTCCACCGTCATCGTCGACGAGGACGGCCGCGTCACGCAGGTGCTGTACAACGTCAAGGCCACCGGGCATGTCGCGCGGCTGCGCACGCTGCTCGGCGTCGACGCCTGATCAGCGATCCTCGTCTTCGCCGCGCTCACGCGCGGCGCGGCGCGCGGCGAAGAACAGCAGCACGAGGCACACGACCGCGGGGACGGCCAACAGCAGACCGGTGGTCGGGTGCGCGTACTGCCCGGTCGCCGCCCCCAGCGCGACGGCCAGCAGCAGCAACTGAGCGACGACGCCCCCCGAGCGCGCCCACGAGCGGCCGCGCAGGATGCCTGCCGCGAGCGCCGCGACGATGATCGCCCCGACGACGGTGAGCACCAGCAGCGCGATCGAGCTCACCAGCGAGGTCGTGTCGCCGCGGACGAGGGCGACGACCTCCCAGCCGCCAAGGGCGAGCAGCCCGAGCGCCTCGAGCGCGATCAGGGTCGCCGCTACTCGCGAGAAGACCTTTGTGGTCATCCGCGATCGGTCGCCCGTCGTATCGTCGGTCATGTGTAGGAGTCCTCCAAGACACTCGGTGAAAACACAGCAAAATTCGGGATTCACTTGTTGGAAACCCTTGATTCACCGGCCGGTCCATGACAGCATTGCTGAGGCCGTGTGCTCCCACAGCGGCGTGGGGCGAGCGTTCTGCTCGCGACTCACACAGGGTACCCGACCCCGGGGCGGCCCAGCACTCGCTGACCGCTCGAGCAACAAGGAGCATCACCATGGATTGGCGCGACCGAGCGGCCTGCCTCACCGTCGACCCCGAACTGTTCTTCCCCGTGGGGAACACCGGGCCCGCCGTCGATCAGATCGAGAAGGCCAAGGCGGTCTGCGCGCAGTGCACCGTCACCGAGGTGTGCCTGCAGTACGCACTCGAGACCAACCAGGACTCGGGGGTCTGGGGCGGTCTCTCCGAGGACGAGCGCCGCGCGCTCAAGCGCCGCGCCGCCCGCGCCCGCCGCGCCGGCTAGGCGCGGTCGATGTAGCGCAGCGGGATGTCGATGGTCACTTCCGTGCCGCTGCCCATGATCGTGTGCCAGTCGATGGTGCCGCTCAGCTCGCCCTGAATGAGGGTGCGCACGATCTGCGTGCCCAGGCCGCGGCCCACGTGCCCCTCCGGCAGGCCGATGCCACTGTCGCGCACGTGCACCTGCAGGCGCTCGTCGTTACGGTCGGCGACGATCTCGACGGTGCCCTCCTTGCCTGCCAGGCCGTGCTCGACCGCGTTGGTCACCAGCTCGGTCAGCGCGAGCGCGAGCGGCGTGGCATACTCGCTCGGGAGCGTGCCGAACAAGCCCGTCTTGTGAGTCTGTGCGCGCGTGTTGGGGGCGGCGGCGACCTCGGCGACGAGCTTGAGCACCCGGTCGAACACCTCGTCGAAGTCGACGTTCTGCGCGAGCCCCTCCGAGAGCGTGTCGTGCACCACGGCGATCGCCGACACCCGCCGCATCGCGTGCGTCAGTGCTTCGCGCGCCTCGTCCGAGTACGTGCGCCGCGCCTGGATGCGCAGCAGCGATGCGACCGTCTGCAGGTTGTTCTTGACGCGGTGGTGGATCTCGCGGATCGTCGCATCCTTGGTGATGAGCTCCTGCTCCTGGTGGCGGATCTCGGTGACGTCGCGGCACAGCACGATCGCGCCGGCCCGTGCGCCGTTCTCGCGCAGCGGAATCGCCCGCAGCGACAGCGCGACGCCGCGCGCCTCCATGTCGGTGCGCCACGGCGCCCGACCCGTGGCCACGACGGGAAGGGTCTCGTCGAACTGCTGCTTGTCGGGCAGGATGCGAGTGATGACCTCCACCAGCGACTGGCCCTCGAGCTCGTCGTCGAAGCCCATGCGCCCGAACGCCGAGAGCGCGTTCGGGCTGACGAAGGTGACCATGCCGTCGACGTCCACGCGGATGAGGCCGTCCGACGCGCGCGGCGCACCGCGGCGCGGCGACGTGGGCGCGTTCAGGTCGGGGAACCCGCCCGACGCCATCATCTGGAACAGGTCGTCGGCGCAGTCGTTGAACGTCATCTGCTGTCTGCTCGGCGTACGCACCTCGCCGAGGTTCGTGTGCCGGGTCAGCACGCCGATCGCCTGAGCCGGGGCGTCGGCCGTAGCGGGTGTGCGCACGATAGGCACGGCTCGCACGCGCGTGGGCGTCTCCTCGAACCAGTCCGGCGACGCCGAGTCGACGATGCGCGCGTCGCGGAAAGCGTCGCGGATCTGCGTGCGCCACTGCGGGCGCACCGGGTCGCCCACGATGTCGCGGTAGAACAGCGTCGCCGCGCCGCTCGGCCGCGTATGGGCGACTGCGACGAACGAGTCGTCGGGCGTGGGCACCCAGATCACGACGTCGGCGAATGCGAGATCGGCCAGCAGTTGGCCGTCGCCCACCAGACGATGCAGCCATTCGACGTCGGCCTCGCTCGAACGCCCCTGTGCGTAGACGAGATCACTGAGGGTCGACACGCGTCCAGCCTACGGGACGGCGTGCACCCGTCTTGCGCCGGCGCCGCGAGCGCCGTGTGGGGCGGGATGCCTGCGGCGCCTGTGCGGCCTCGCCACCGCCGTGCGGCAGCAGGCCGAGCAGCGTGGCGGCCAGTCGCCGCACGGCGAGCGTGAACGGCGAGCGCGGTGCGACCTCGGCCAGCGGCCGGGCCGCCAGCAGTGCGGCATCGGCCGCCCGGGCGTCCAGCGGCAGGAACGAGACGTCGCCGATGCCCGCGAAGCGGTCGAGGGTGCGACGCACCTGGCCGCGCGGGTCGATCCCCAGGGCCCCGGGGCGCAGCCGGTTCGCCACGACCGCGATGGGGGTGGCCCCGACGGTCGCCCGCAGTTCGGCGTATCCGCGCACGAAGCGCGCGGCCCCGACCGGGTCGCACGACAGTACCGCGACGACGGCGTCGGCGGCGCGGAGTGCGGCGAGGGTTGCGCCGTTGCGCCGCGGGCCGTCGAGGTCGCTGACGATCTCTTCGTCTCGTTCCAGCGACGCCGCGACATCCACCACCGCATAGTCGACCCAGTCGCGACAGACCTCGAGCGCCGCCGTCACCCGTGACTCGGTCAGCTCGGGCCAGCGCGAGGGCCGGTTCAGACCGGTCAGGACGTCCACGGTCTCGCCGTCGAGGTGCAGAGGCGCGCTGATGCGTGTGAGCTCGGCGGCATCGAGCAGCCCGCGATCGGCCTGCCGGCACGCGGCGGCGAAACCCGGTCCCTCGTCGGCGAGCCCGAGTGCGAGTGCCAGCGACGGGGCGTGGGCGTCGGCGTCGACGAGCGCGACCCGCCGGCCGCCGCGCGCGAGCTCTGCCGCCAGAGCCGCCGCCACGGTCGACCGGCCGGGGGCGCCGGCCGGACCCCACACGGTCAGGACGACGCCGCGGGTGGGCGCGACGGATGCGCGGGCCGCCGCGGGCGCTGGCATCGTGGCCAGCGCATCGGCGATGCGCCAGCCGGGGGTATCGAGGGGAAGCGGATCGGCGAGTCCGGCGAGGGATGCCGCCGCGGCGGCATCCTGATCGCCGGCCAGCGGCACGATGCGCACGCCGTGCCGGTCGCATGCGTGCACCAGTGCGGGGGTGAGCGTCGCCCGAGTCGCGGCGAGCACGAGGGCGTCCGCGCGCGCCAGCAGCGGACCGGAATCGGCGTCGCCGAACAGCGCCGTGACGCTCGACTCCGCCGGCTGGGTGGCCGGCATCAGCAACGACTCATGGCCTTCGACCGCGAGCTCGGCGACCAGCCGTTCGCCGTGGGGCGCGTCGACGGCGACGACGATCACGGTGCCGACCCCGCCACAGGCACCACCGACAGTGCGGCATCCGCGGCGACCGCGGCGAGCGTCGCCGAGACGTCCGACCGCGCGATCACCAGCTCCAGCGAGGCCGATCCGCCGCCGATCATCGAGTCGTCACGGGTCACTGCGGCCACCGTCGCGTCGGAGACGAGGATCGCCGGCGTGCCGTACCGCCCCTGCTCTTCCGGCGGCGCCGACCACACTTCGACGACCGTTCCCGCCGTCACGGATGCGGGAACCTCGGTCGCGCTGCGCACGACCACCGTCGTGGTGCGCGCCGAGCCCGCATCCCCGACCGCGCTGATCGGCACGAGCTCCCCCGCCCCGATCGTGCGGGTGGCGACCAGTCCGTCGCCGAGGTCGTCGGCCGTCAGGTACGTCGGCGCGTTGACTCCGAGACCGACCTCGACGACCCGCAGCGCGTCGGCCGCCACGATGTCGCCCGGTACGATCGTGCGCGCGGCCGCATACACGGGAGAGGTCTGCCGCGAGGTCGTCACGAGCAGCCATACCCCGGCGACCGACGCGATGATCAACACCAGGCCGAGGAAGAATCGGGCATCGGCCCAGAAGGCCCGCGGGCGCGGGCGCGAGCGTGCCAGTTCAGGGGAGGTCATGCCCCTATCGTCACGCAATCGCCGTCGCCGGCCTCCGGGTTATCCACAGGCCGGTCACGACGGGCGTGTCGCACGCCGGGCCCGGCCATAATTGGCTCATGCCCGAGTCTCCCGCTTTCGGCGAGCGCTACCTCGATCCGTCCCAGACCGCGGAGCTTCTCGGCCTCTCCGTCGACGAGGTCATCGCGCTGGTCACCGAACGCCGTCTGCGTGGGGCCCGGTTGGGCTCGCCGGCGCGCTGGCGCATCGAGGCGTCGAGCATCGTCGACTACATCGACGACGAGACCGAGATGACCCGGCGAAAAGCGCTGTGGGAGCAGTCGCAGGAGGCGAGCTTCCCCGAGCTGTGGGGTTCCGGCCCCGTCCGGCACGGCGACTGAGACGCCGGCCGGTCACACGAAGGACGGGTCGGATGCCTCGTCCAGCCGCACGTACGACAGGGCGGTGAACGGCACCATGCGGTGTCCCGTCACGTCGCCGGTGCGACGCGGCGATCCCGGCTCGCGCACGGCCAGATCGAGGTGATCGGCTCCCGCCCGGTCTATGGTGCCGGTGAGGGTGCGACCTCCGCGCAGCCGCAGCTCGACCGGGATACGGCGACGCGCGGCATCCCGCAGCACGAAGCCCAGCCCCATGCGCTCGGTCAGCGACGCACGCGTGCGCTCTCCCGCGGGGCGTGCGCTGCGCAGCAGCTCCCTGTGAGTCACGCCGACGGTGCGTACAGCGGCCAGCGGAACGACCAGCAGGCCCGGGCGCCCGTCGGGATGCAGCGCCGCCCAGTCCACGCCGACCGCGCTGATCCTGCCGCGCACGAGGGTGTCGTCGCCGAGCTCGAGGGCGTGCGCACCGTCGCCGGTCTCGCCGGCGAGAGCGACCAGCCGGTCGCGCAACGACACGTGCGACAGCCGCAGGCGCTCTGCCTCGGTCTCCAGGGCGACGCGCTCGGCCTCCCACTCGGAGTCGAGCTGGTCCTCAAGGTCTTCGAAGAAGCGTTCCCAGCGCACCTCGCCGAGCATAGACGCCGCGTAACGACAATCATTACGAGTTATCCACAGCCCACACGCAGGTAGCGCACGGATGTGATTCACTTCAAGCTGAAAGAACCCTGATAGCAGGTATCGATCTCCCCAATCGATCTCAGAGATAGGTCCACCGATGGCACCGCTGGCTGAGGGCAATGCCGCCCGCATCCCGTACTCCGCCGCCCGCTACTCCTCCCGCGCCGAGCAGCTGAGCGAGTACTTCGCGCCGCAGCACACCTCGACGACGGCACTGCCCGACCCCGAGCCGTTCCTGCGCAACCTCACGCGCGGAGTGCTCGAGGTGTTCTCGGGGGTGCGGCACGTCGAACAGCTGGCACGATGGCTCACCGAAGATGCCTTCCGGCGCCTGGCGATCCGCGCCAACCTCGCGACGCGGGCCCGCAGCGCCCGCGGGGTGGCCGCTGCGCGCCCGGTGCACAGCATCGTGTCGGTGCGGTGCACGATGCCCGCCGACGGTGTCGTGGAGGCCGTCGTCATCGTCTCGGCGCCCGCGCGCACCCGCGCGGTCGCGCTGCGTCTGGAGGGCATGGACAGCCGATGGCGCTGCACGTCGCTCGCGCTCCTGTAGCCCGTGGCGACGCCTACTGCCGGTAGGACGCGAGGAAGTTGCCGAGCCGCTCGATCGCCTCGGTGAGCACCCGTGCCTCCGGCAGCGTGACGACGCGCAGGTGATCGTGGTCGGGCCAGTTGAAGCCCGTGCCCTGCACGAGCAGCACGTGCTCGGCGACGAGGAAGTCGTACACGAGCCGCGCATCGTCGTGGATCTCGTGGACCTCCGGATCGAGCCGGGGGAAGGCGTACAGGGCGCCCTGCGGCTTGACGCACGAGACTCCGGGGATCGACTCGAGCGTCTGCCACGCGGCGTCCCGCTGCTCGTGCAGCCGCCCGCTGGGAGCGACGAGCGCGTCGATCGACTGCACCCCCGACAGCGCCGCCTGCACGGCGTGCTGTGCGGGGACGTTCGGGCACAGGCGCGTGGAGGCCAGCAGTTGGATGCCCTCGAGGAAGCCGCGGGCGTGATGCGTGGGCCCGGTGACGACCAGCCATCCCGAGCGGTAGCCCGCGACGCGGTACGTCTTCGACAGTCCGTTGAACGTCAGGCACAGCAGGTCGGGTGCGACTGTCGCCGTCGGGATGTGCTCGGCGTCGTCGAACAGGATGCGATCGTAGATCTCGTCCGACAGCAGCAGCAGCGAGTGCTCGCGCGCGATGCCGGCGATGCCCTCGAGCACCTCGCGCGAGTACACGGCACCCGTGGGGTTGTTGGGATTGATGACGACGATCGCCTTGGTGCGTGCGGTCACCTTCGCGCGGATGTCGTCGAGATCGGGCTGCCAGCCGGATGTCTCGTCGCACAGGTAATGCACCGGCGTGCCCCCGCCGAGGCTCGTCATGGCCGTCCACAGCGGATAGTCGGGGGCGGGGATGAGCACCTCGTCGCCCTCGTCGAGCAGGGCCTGCATGGTCATTGTGATGAGCTCGGACACGCCGTTGCCGAGATACACGGCGTCGGGCGTGAAGGCGGGGAAGCCGGGTACCTCCTCGTAGCGGTACACGACGGCCTGCCGTGCCGCGAGGATGCCCCTGCTGTCGCTGTACCCGTGCGCGGTGGACGTGGCCGCGATCATGTCGCGCACGATCTGGAACGGCGCCTCGAAGCCGAACACCGCGGGGTTTCCGGTGTTCAGCTTCAGGATCGTGTGGCCGTCGGCCTCGAGCCGGTCGGCCTCGACCAGGGCCTGCCCGCGGATCTCGTAGAGGACGTCCTTCAGCTTCGACGACTGGTCGAGGGTGCGCGGCGGACTCATCCGCTCAGCCTAGCGGCGGTGCGCACTACTTCTTGCGATCGGCCGCCCGGCGCTGCGCCCGGTTGAGTGCGGCGGACGGGGATGCCGGCTGCCCCTGCGGGGCATCTGTTCGCTGACCGAACGCACCGCGGGCGGCGGGCGCCTGCGGCGGCTCCTGCTGCGGCACGGCAGCGGCCGCCGCAGCGGCCTGACGCAGGCGGCTGGTCGCCGCCTGCTGCACCTGCCCGCGGTCGTTGCGCACCTCGACCTCGCCGGCGTCGTTGGCCGCCGAGTACTCGAGTCCCTGCGGGGCCGCAGGCACCGCCTGCAGTCCCTTCGCCTCGACTTCGGCGTCGCCATCGCCCTGTGCGCGCACCTCGACCTCGAGGTTGAAGAGGTAGCCGACCGACTCCTCCTTGATCTGCCCCATCATCGACTGGAACATCTGGTAGCCCTCACGCTGGTACTCGATGAGCGGGTCGCGCTGTGCCATTGCGCGCAGGCCGATGCCGTCCTTGAGGTAGTCCATCTCGTAGAGGTGATCGCGCCAGCGACGGTCGAGCACCTGCAGCACGACCCGACGCTCCAGCTCGCGCGTGGCCGCCTCGCCGAGCGTGGCCTCGCGGTTCTCGTATGCGATGCGTGCGTCCGAGAGCAGTTCGCGCTTGAGCCCTTCGGTCGTAATCCGCCCCTTGGTGCCGGCGTCGGCGACGACCTCGTCGATCGTCACGCTCACCGGGTAGAGGGTCTTCAGCTCGGTCCACAGGGCGTCGAAGTCCCAGCTCTCGGTGTGCCCGCTGCCGGTGTGGTCGGCCACGACGCCGTCGATCGCGTCCTCGACGAAGTGCTGCACCCGGTCGGCGATGTCGTCGCCCTGCAGGATGTGTCGACGGTCAGCGTAGATGGCCTCGCGCTGCCGGTTGAGCACGTCGTCGTACTTGAGCACGTTCTTGCGGATCTCGGCGTTGCGCTGCTCGACCTGGGCCTGCGCGCTCTTGATCGCGCGCGAGACCATCTTCGACTCGATCGCGACGTCGTCGGGGAAACTCGTGCGGTTCAGGATCGCCTCGGCCGCACCCGACTGGAACAGGCGCATGAGGTCGTCCGTCAACGACAGGTAGAAACGGCTCTCCCCCGGGTCGCCCTGACGACCCGACCGACCGCGCAGCTGGTTGTCGATGCGCCGCGACTCGTGGCGCTCGGTACCGAGCACGTAGAGCCCGCCCGCCTCGACGACCTTGACCGCCTCGACGGCGACCTTCTCGCGCATCGCCTCATAGACGGAATCCCATTCCGCCTCGTACTCCTCCGGTGTCTCCACCGGGTCGAGCCCCTTCGTCTTGAGCTCCTGCACGGCGAGGAACTCGGCGTTGCCGCCGAGCATGATGTCGGTTCCACGACCGGCCATGTTCGTGGCGACGGTGACGGCGCCGAAGCGCCCGGCGCGCGCGATGATCTCAGCCTCACGCGCGTGGTTCTTCGCGTTGAGGACCTCGTGCTTGATGCCCTTCTTCGCGAGCAGACGCGAGAGGTACTCGCTCTTCTCGACCGACACGGTGCCGACCAGCACCGGCTGGCCCTGTGCGTGCCGCGCGACGATGTCTTCGGCGACCTGCTCGAACTTGGCCTGCTCGTTCTTGTAGACGAGGTCGGGCTGGTCCTTGCGGATCATGGGCTTGTTCGTCGGGATGGGCACGACGCCGAGCTTGTACGTCGACATGAACTCGGCGGCCTCGGTGTCGGCGGTGCCGGTCATGCCGGCGAGCGTGTCGTAGAGGCGGAAGTAGTTCTGCAGTGTGACGGTCGCCAGAGTCTGGTTCTCGGCCTTGACCGGCACGGCCTCCTTGGCCTCGATGGCCTGATGGATGCCCTCGTTGTAGCGGCGGCCGACGAGGATGCGGCCCGTGTGCTCATCGACGATCATGACCTCGTCGTTCATGACCACGTAGTCGGTGTCGCGCTTGAACAGCGCGAGCGCCTTGATCGAGTTGTTCAGGAACGAGATGAGGGGCGTGTTCGCCGACTAGTAGAGGTTGTCGATGCCGAGGTAGTCCTCGACCTTCTCGATGCCCGGCTCGAGCACGCCGACGGTGCGCTTCTTCTCATCGACCTCATAGTCCTCGCCGGGAACGAGGGTCTTGGCGATCTTGGCGAACTCGACGAACCAGCGGTTTGCCTCGCCCGACGACGGGCCGGAGATGATGAGCGGCGTGCGCGCCTCGTCGATGAGGATCGAGTCGACCTCGTCGACGACCGCGAAGAAGTGCTCGCGCTGGACGAGGTCTTCCTTGCGCCACGCCATGTTGTCGCGCAGGTAGTCGAAGCCGAACTCGTTGTTGGTGCCGTACGTGATGTCGCAGCCGTACTGCTCGCGACGCACCTCGGGCGTCTGGCCAGACACGATCGTCCCCGTCGTCATGCCGAGCGCGCGGTACACGCGGCCCATGAGCTCGGCCTGGTAGCTGGCCAGGTAGTCGTTGACGGTGACGACGTGCACGCCCTTGCCGGCGATCGCGTTGAGGTAGACGGCGAAGGTGGCGGTGAGTGTCTTTCCCTCACCGGTCTTCATCTCGGCGATGTTGCCGAGGTGCAGAGCGGCACCGCCCATGATCTGCACGTCGTACGGGCGCTGCCCGAGTGTGCGCTTGGCGGCTTCGCGCACGGCGGCGAAGGCCTCGGGCATGAGCTTGTCGAGGCTCTCCCCGGCGTCGTGGCGGGCGCGCAGCTCCGCGGTCTCGCCACGCAGCTCCTCGTCGGTGAGCTGTGCATACTCCTCTTCGAGGGCGTTGACGGCCTTGGCGACCTGCTGCAGCCGGCGGAAGGTACGGCCCTCTCCGGCACGAAGCAGTTTCTCGAGGGGGTTTGCCACGGAGTCTCCATCTATCGGGCTGTTCGTGCGGCGGGTCCGCCGCATCCCACGCATGCCACCGGGCGACCTGCGGGCACGACGATCCATGTTATCGGCCCACGCCCTGCAAGGGTGCTGGGGATGCGTCAGGCGGCCGGCGGATAGATCGGGATGGATGCCACGGGCCGCCGCGGCTGCAGTGCGGAGACGATCGCCGGCACCACGGACGACCCCAGCATGACCCCCGACGACACGCCGTCTCGTACGCTCGACACTCTGCACTATTCCGAGTATATATATACTGAGTATCAGCCTACTCGGTATGCATAAGGAGCGACACATGTCGGTGCGACAGAGCCTGCTGGCCATTCTCGATCAAGGGCCGTGCTACGGCTATCAGCTGCGCAGCGAGTTCGATCGCCGCACGGGGTCGACGTGGCCGCTCAACGTCGGCCAGATCTACAACACGCTCGACCGGCTCGAGCGCGATGGGCTCGTCATGAAGGGCGACACGGATGAGCAGGGACACGTCTACTGGAAGATCACCGAGGCCGGGCACGACGAGGTCGCGCAGTGGCTCGCCTCCCCCGTCGAGCGCGGGCAGGGCACCCGCGACGAGCTCGCCATCAAACTCGCGGTGGCCGCGACGCTTCCCGGCGTCGAGGTGAGCAACGTCATCCAGACCCAGCGTCACTCGTCACTGCGACAGCTGCAGGAGCTGCATCGCGCAAAGTCTGCCGGGGCGAATCCCGACGGTCCCGAAGAGCTGGCGTGGGCGCTCGTCGTCGACTCGATGATCTTCCAGGCAGAGGCCGAGGTGCGCTGGCTCGACCACACCGAGCAGCGTCTCGCCCTGCACCCACAGCACGCGATGGCCCTCGAACTGTCCACCCAGCACCCCAAGCGAGGCCGCCCGTCGGTGGTGGCCGCCGCACCGGAGGCGACCCGGTGACCGCGATTCTGCGCCTGGTCGGCGTCACGCAGCAGTACGGCGTCGGCGAGACATCCGTCTCCGCTCTCGCGGGAGTCGACCTCACCGTCGACCACGGCGAGCTGGCCGCCATCATGGGCGCCTCGGGCTCGGGCAAGTCGACGCTGCTGTCGATCGCCGGGGGGCTGCAGAAGCCTCCACCGGCGAGGTGCTCATCGAAGGGCGACACCTGTCGACATCCTCCCCCCGCGAGTTGGCCCAGCTGCGCCGCCGCTCGATCGGGTTCGTGTTCCAGGACTTCAATCTCATCCCGACCCTCACGGCGCTCGAGAACGTGACGCTGCCGCTCGAGCTCGATGGCTTCCGAGCCCGGGTGGCGCGTCGTGCGGGTCGGGATGCCCTCTCGTCGGTGGGACTCGACGACACGTTCGGCGCCTACCCCGACGATCTCTCGGGCGGTCAGCAGCAGCGGGTCGCCATCGCCCGCGCCGTCGTGGGCGGCAGGCGGCTCATCCTCGCCGACGAGCCCGCCGGTGCACTCGACTCGGTGACCGGCGAGGCGGTGCTGAAGATGCTGCGCAGTCGTGTGGATGCCGGTGCCGCCGCGATCCTCGTGACCCACGAGGCGCGGCACGCCGCCTGGGCGGATCGCATCGTGTTCCTGCGCGACGGCCGCATCGTCGACCAGACGCACCGCGACAGCGCCGACGTGCTGCTGGCCAAGGCATGATGACGATCCGCGACACCTCCCAGATCAGGAGTTCTGGCGGAGACAGGACAGCGGATGCCGGTTCCGGCCTGACCGCGCCGGATCACCTGATCTCGACACAACGGTCGGGCGGCCGCTGGGCGCGGCTTCGCGCCGACCTGCGGCTGGCACGGCGGCAGGTGTGGCGGGCGAAGGGCGCAAGTGCGCTCGTCGCGCTGCTGGTAGCGCTGCCGATGGCGCTGCTGTCGGCCGGTGCCGTGTACGGGGCGAGCCGCGTGCCGACCCGGGCCGAGACGCTGACCGCCGAGCTCGGCCAGACCGATGCCTGGATCGAGGTCGTGGGCGGCTATGACCGTCGCGCACGCAGGCGCTCGCCGACCCGTGGTGGTGGGAGGTCGAACGCGGCGCCGACCACATGCCGGTCAACCCCGAACTGCCCCCGCCGACCGACGGCCCGGCAGCGTACCTGCCGGCCGGTGCTGGCGTGCTCCAGATCGCCGAGTCGCGCGTCCGCGTGCAAACCTCCGGCGGTGTCGCCGACCTCACGGCGTACGTGGGCGATGCGGGCGACCCCGCACTGGCGGGGTGGTCGCGGCTGCTCGACGGCCACGCGCCCGGCAGCGGCGAGATCGCGCTCTCTCCCGGCGCGCTCGATCGACTCGACGCGCGGATCGGCGACACCGTGCACCTCGCCGACACCGACGACGCATACACCGTTTCGGGCGTGCTCGCGCGCGCCGAGGACGCCGACGAGCGTGTAGCGCTGTTCCTGCCGGGCGCGGTGCCGGAAGACGGCCCGACCACGTGGTTCGTCGAGGCCTGGGCTCCGACTGCCGATGATGTGACGGCGCTCAACCAGCAGGGCTACATCGTGTACTCACGCACGCTCATCGAAGAACTCGATGGCGCGGGCACCGAGTCGATGGACCCGAGCAGCCAGTGGTATCTCATCGCCTGTTCTGCGGGTACCTCGTCGTGCTGCTGGCCGGTGCCGCATTCTCGGTGGGCGCCCGGCGCCAGCAGCGCCCGCTTGCCATGGCCGCGAGCGTCGGTGCCGACCGTCGCGACCTGTTCCACATCGTGCTGCTCCAGGGCACCGTGCTCGGGGCGATCGGCGGAGTCGCCGGCACGGCGACGGGCATCGGACTGGGCGCCCTCGCGCTGCCCCTGTTCAGCGACGGGTCGGTCTCGACGAACTGGGGCCTGCATGTCCCGTGGCCACTGCTCGTGAGCATCGTGGTCTTCGCGACGCTGGTGGGCACGGCGTCCGCAGTTCTCCCCGCCCGTGCCGCCACGCGCGGCGACACGCTCGCCGCTCAGCGGGGTGCCCGCAAGCCCGTCGCCGCCCACGTGGCTCGCCCACTGTGGGGATCGTTGCTGATCACGGTCGGCGTGGCCACGACCGCGGTGTCGGGCCTCACGCTCGCCGCCCTCAACGCCGCAGAGTTCGACAACTCCCCCATCCGCACCCTATGCCTGTACGGCGTGATCGGCGGCCCGGTCCTGTTCCAGGTCGGCGTGCTCCTCGGCGGGCACTGGCTGCTTGCGCTCATCCAGCGGGGCATCTCGTCGCTGGGGCTCGCGCCCCGGCTGGCCGGCAGGGATGCCGCGGCGCACCCGGGCCGCATTGTCCCCGCCTTCGGTGCCATCGCCGCGTGCACGTTCCTCGCCGCCGTCGCACTCGCGTCGGTAGGGGTGACCACCGCCGCCGTCGAGCGCGGCTGGGAGTATCGGGGGCCACTGGGCAGCACCCATGTCACGGTGTACAGCGATGGCGCGTCAGACGACGATGCCGCGGCGCTGGTCGATGCCGCTTACGACGCGATCGAGGCGACCGGCCCGCTGCGTACCGCCGAGGTGCTCAGCCAGCCGCACCCGTTCGACCCCGAAGGCACCCCGTCTGGGGCGCTCGTGGTCTCGCCGCGCGTGCAGCAGTTCGTGGACTGCGACGAGGGCCCGTCGGCGGAGTGTCGCACCGCCGACCGGGTGCTCCTCGACGGCCACTACCGGCTGGCCGTCATCGACCCCGCTGACCTCGCCGTCGCCTTCGGTGCCGATCCGGGGCGGGACGCTGCCGCGACGATGCGCACGGGCGGGGCTCTCGTGACGAGCCCGGCACGGCTCGACGACGGCCAGGTCGAGCTCGACGTGTTCACGGTCGACGACCTGCGCGGCGGTATGTTCGGCGGCGGCACGCCCGACCCGGTGACCACCGAGTTGGTCGCTGGCGCCCTGCTGGATCTCGGCCACCGCATCCCGTACGACGTGGTGATCTCTCCGCAGACGGCGGCCGACCTCGGCGTGACAACCCGCCCGTCGACGCTCATTGCGACCTACGCCGAGCCTGCACGGCCCGACGTGCTCGACCGCATCCAAGCGGATCTCTCCCATGCGAGTGTCGGCTACGGCGGCTACGGGTGGGGCATCGAGAACGGCCCGCCCGCGGCCGCCCCATGGCTGTGGCTGATCCTGGCGGCGACCTCGGTGCTCGTGATCGGCGCGAGCACCGTGGCCCTGGGCCTCGCGCGCGTCGAGCGCCGCCCCGACGACGCCACGCTCACCGCGGTGGGTGCGGGCGCTGGCCTGCGGCGTGGCATCGCCTTCTGGCAGGCGCTCATCGTGACGGGCCTGGGCGGCATCACCGGCGCGATCGCGGGCCTGCTGCCGGTATGGGGTGCGGTGCTCATGACGCAGAACATCTTCTACCCGCCGCAACTGGCAGACACCCCGTGGCTGTGGCTCGGCATCCTCGCCCTCGGCCTGCCGCTGACGATCGCGGTCGTGTCGTGGATCGTGCCCCCGCGGCATCCCGACCTCACCCGCCGCACCGCGATCACGTGAGCCGCATCCGCGCACTGCCACCCCACCCGAGTCCCGGCCGGCGATCCGACGAGCGCTACGAGGCGAGCTCCTCCAGCGGGGGCGCGTCGGCGGTCAACGAGATGACGCCGTAGTCCCAGCCCTTGCGCCGGTACACGACGCTCGGGTGGTCGCTGCGCACATCGATGAACAGGAAGAAGTCGTGGCCGACCAGCTCCATGCGGTCGACGGCCTCTTCGACGGTCATCCACTCGGGGTTGAACTGCTTGGTGCGGATCACGACCGGCGTGTAGTCGGCCTCGACCTCGCCGTCCTCCACGATGCCCGCCGATCCGGTGGTGACGCGCTCGAGCGTGTCGACCGGGGCCGGCTGCACGTCCAGCCCGGCGATGCTCCCGCCGCCCTTGTCGAAGTGGGCGCCGCGCGGATGATTGCGGGCATCGACCCGCTTGCCCTTGGCGCGCCGCAACTGCTCGACGAGCTTGTCTACAGCGATGTCCAGGGCTGCGAACTTGTCGGGGTCGGACGCCTCGGCGCGCACCACCGGGCCCTTGCCGACCAGGGTGAGCTCGACGGTCTCGTCCTCGATATGACCGTTGCGGTACGAGCGATGGGTGACCTTGATGTCCAGGCGCTGCGCACGCGGGGCGAGAGTGCCCACCCGAGCGGCCTTCTCTTCGACGACGGACAGGAATCGATCCGAGATACTGACCCCCATACCGACGATGTGTGTATCCATCCATGCCCTCCTTGTTCCGGTCCACCCGGTCAAGGGCGGACCATCGGTCGCCTTGTGCCCACCACCGTATATCCGCCGAGCCGAACTGTCACGCACATTCCCGAACGAATCCGCGGCGCGCCGTCGCCGCCACAGTGACCGCCCCCACGACCCGGGCTCCGGCCGCGGTGAGCGCCCGCGCGGCCTCGCTCAGCGTGGCACCCGTAGTGACCACGTCGTCAGCGATGACGACCGGCATCCCGGCCGCCGAGCGAGCGCGCAGACTGCCCTCGGCGTTGTGCGCCCGTTCCTCCCGACCCAGGCGCCGCTGGTCGGCCACGCGTCGCGCCGACACGAGCAGCGGCACCGTGCCGACACCCGCCCGGCGCACCAGCAGATCGACGACCCGGTAGCCGCGCCTGCGCATCGCCGCGCGCGACGTGGGCACGGGCACGACCCGCAGCCCGGCGTTCCCCTCCCCCACGGCGGCGAGCGCCACCCGCAGCGCCGGAGCGAGCGCGCCGGCGAGCTCGGTGCGCCCCTCCTCCTTCAGCGCGCGCAGGGCGCGTGCGGCAACCCCGTCGTAGTCGAGCCCGCTCCACACGGTCAGTCCGTCGTCGAGCACGCGGTGCCGGGGCGACGGGGCGACGGCATCGACGCAGGCAGCGCACAGGGCACGGCCGGGCTGCGCGCACCCGGCGCAGTCCACGGGGAACGCGAGTGCCAGCGCATCGGCGAGGGCCCCGCGCACCACGGCGGTATCGAACGTCATGACGACAGGATGCCGCGTGCCCGCGGCATCCCACCGCCGTCTTCGCCAACCTGTCGGATCCGGGGCGCTCAGCCGGCCTGTGGAGGAACAGTCACTCCGACGAACCCTGCTGCGTGGCGAGCACCTCGACGCCGGTGGCCGACGGCAGCCAGCGCGATCCGCTGCGGGCGTAGAGCCGGCCGTCGTCGGCGAGCAGCCGCACCGAGCCGAGCTGGTTTCCCGCGGCGATGGTGGTGGCTACGGTCCGCAGCGAGGTGAGCACGCCGAGGCCGCCGACTTCCTGCGTGAGCACGGTCGTCTCGTTGTCAGCCGGGCGCACGACGCCCAGCGTCACGTCGTCGAGCCATGCGACCGCGACCCCCGACGAGGTCAACGACGCTTGACGCACCCACTGCCCGAGACGCACCGGCACACCCTCGTCGCGGACCACCGCCGCCGTCCAGACCTCGGGCAGTCCACCGATCTCGACGACGGCGGCCACACGGGTGCTGTCGCGCGACAGCTGCATCGCACGGATGACCGTCGCCCCACTCCATGCATCGCCGACCTCGACCACGGTGTCGTCCGCGCCGATGGCGTGCACATTCGAGGGGCTGTCGCGCGGGACGGTCCACACGAAACCGTAGCGGTCCACCGTCGGGGTGATCAGCCCGGGCCGCGTGTCGATGATGCTGTAGCTCTGATCCGCCCGCAGGCGCGCGACGGCCCCGCCGTCGGTCAGCAGCGCCGCCTGCTGCAGTCCGCCGCCGAGCTCGATCGCCGTCGGGATCAGTCCCGACGCCCGCAGCCCCGCGCTGAGTCCCGGGATCGGCTGCAGCTCGTCTCCGGCCAAGAAGCCGAGTCCCTCCTCTGTCAGCACCGCGAAGCGGGGGTCCACGGTCGTCGCCCGCGTGGGCGCGGGCTCGACCTCGATGTCGACCCCGCCCGCCTGCATCAGCGCGTCCGAGATGTTCGCCGACGCCAGCGACCCGACCAGCTGCGTCTGCATGCGCGCCAGCTGCTCGGGCGGCAGGCCCAGCACGGCATCGGGTACCTCGATCTGCGCCACGCCGTTCGGCGTCGGCACCGCGCTGGGCACGGTGACGTCGTCGGGGAACGCCGAGACGACGGCATCCGCCAGCCACGGGCTGGGCGCACCGTCGATGAGCTCCTTGACGATGCGCCACGGCGTGGCCCGATTGCGCACCGGGAACCACCGCACGTCGGGGACGAGGTACTCCCACGTGGGGTCGAAGTACATGAGCGAGTAGGTGCCGAACACCCGTGGGAACAGCAATCGGTCCAGCACGACGCCGTCGTCGAGCTGGGAGATGCGCCACTCGCCGCGCGCCTTACGCAGCGCGAACGGCAGTTCGGTGGGAGCGGCATCCGTGGCGCTGTACGCACCCGTCTCGTCGACGTCGCCGACCGAACGCACCGTCAGCAGGTACTGCGACTCGGTGACCTGCGTGAGGTCGCGCGACTCGACGACCGTGACGCCCGCTTCGGGGCGCCACGTCTGTTGGGCGTCTTCGGTGAGGAACTGCTTGGCGATATCCCACCCGTTCGCGGGGCTGGTCGCCGCCGCCACGAAGCCCTCGACGATCTGCTCGGGGGTCGCTCCCGGTTGCGGACTGGACGGGCGGAAGGCAACCTCGAACGCGTCGTTGGACGCCGAGTCGACGGCCAATCCCTGCTCCACGGGCCCGGCAGACGGCATACCCGCGCAGGCGGCGAGCACGGCGGCCGTCAGCGCGGCCACGACAGCGGTGAGGATGCGGCGGCTCACGGTGTGCGCCCCGCGCTGTGCACCACGGGCAGGTCGATGGGCTGGGTCAGACCCAGGTCGTCCAGCGCTTCGGCGCCATCGGGCTCGATCGGGACCGGCGAGGGGCCACTGAGGCTTCGCCCGGCTCGCGGCAAGGTGAGCACGACGTTCGTTCCCCGGCCGAGATCCGACCACACGGCCAGCTCGCCCTGATGCAACCGCGCATCGCCGAGCGCGATCGACATACCGAGGCCTGTGCCGCCTATCGTGCGCTTGCGCGAGGGATCGGCGCGCCAGAATCGGTCGAAGACCCGTTCCGTGTCTTCGGACTTCATCCCGAGGCCGAAGTCACGCACGCCCAGGGCCACCGCCTCCTGGCTGCTGTCGACCGTGACGACGATGGGCCGCCCCTCCCCGTGTTCGATCGCGTTGCCCAGCAGGTTGCGCACGATGCGCCGCACACGGCGCGGATCCATCTCGACCGGGCTGTAACCGCCGGGGGCGACCAGCCGCACATCGGTGCCGTGCTGTTCGGCGAGCTGGCTCATCGACGCGATGACGTCCTCCGCGAGGTGGGCGAGGCTCGTCGGCTCGAGTTCGAGCTGCACCGAGCCCGCGTCGTATCGACTGATCTCGAGCAGGTCGACCAGCAGCGTCTCGAATCGCTGCACCTGGGCGGCCAGCAGCTCGGCGGCGCGCGCGGTGGCGGGGTCGAACTCGTCCCTGCGGTCGTTGATCATGTCGGCGGCCAGCCGGATGGTGGTCAGCGGTGTGCGCAGCTCGTGGGAGACATCCGACACGAACCGCTGCTGCACCAGCGAAAGCTCCGCGAGCTCCTTGATCTGCGACTCGATGCTGTCGGCCATGGCGTTGAACGAGCGCCCGAGCACGGCCAGCTCGTCGTCGCCGCGCACGGCCAGGCGCACCTCGAGGTCGCCCGCAGCCAGCCGTGCACTGGTGTCGGCGGCCTGCGCCACGGGCAAGGCGACCGAGCGCACCACGAACCATGCGATCGCACCAATGAGCACCAGCAGCGCGAACCCTGCGAACAGCAGCGTGCGCTGCACGAACTGCAGCGTCTCGTCGGCCGCGCCGAGGTCGTACGCCACATACAGCGCGTAGGCGCCGACATCCGGCATCGCCAGCTGCTGGCCGACGACGATGCCCGGTACCATCGAGCCGTCCGCCGCGGTCAGCGACACGGACTGCCACCACTGCACGTCGGGGTCGCCGCCCACCTGCTCGCGCAGCTGCCGCGAGATGATCGCCGGGTAGACGGTGGCGGGGTCGAAGACCGGGGAGAACATGTCGGGCGGTGCGATCGCCGAGGGCACCGGATCGATGCGCACCAACGCGAACATGTCGCTCGGCGACTGTCGTTGCACCTCTTCAGCCGCCGCATACAGCAGCTGCTGGGCGACGAGCGCGTCGCCCCGCACGTCGGCCGCGTCGAACAGCTGCTGTGCCGACTGCGCGGCCCGCATCGACGTGTCGAGCACCTGCGCCTTGCGCGAGTCGAACAGGTCGCGCTGGATGACCAGCGACATCACGACGCCAGCGACCAGAATGGCCAGCATCGTCGACCCGATCGCGACGACGATCGTGCGAAAGCGCAGCGACCGCCGCCACAGACCGGTCAGGTTCTCGGGCCAGCGGCGCCAGTCGCGCCAGTCCACGGGCGCGACTGCGACGGGGCCGGTCGGCGTCGGTCGCCCGGACATGGCGTCAGATCGCGGCGCCGGCGCGGTAGCCGACACCACGCACCGTCGTCACGATCCGCGGGTTCTCGGGGTCGGGCTCGACCTTGGCGCGCAGGCGCTGCACGTGCACGTTCACCAGGCGCGTGTCGGCCTTGTAGTGGTAGCCCCACACCTGCTCGAGCAGCATCTCGCGCGAGAACACCTGCTGCGGCTTGGCGGCGAGCGCAACGAGCAGTTCGAACTCCAGCGGCGTCAGCGCGATGAGGGTGTCACCGCGGCGCACCTCGTGCGCGGCCACGTCGACGGTGAGGTCGCCGATGCGCAGCACCTCGGCCTGCGCCTGCGGCACGGGTCGTAGCCGCGTGCGGATGCGCGCGACGAGCTCTTTGGGGTTGAACGGTTTGACGATGTAGTCGTCGGCGCCGACCTCGAGGCCCTTGACGACGTCGGCGGTGTCGGTGCGAGCAGTGAGCATGATGATCGGCACCCCCGACTCGGCGCGGATGCGCGTGCAGATCTCGATGCCGTCCATGCCGGGCAGCATGAGGTCCAGCAGCACCAGATCGGGCCGCTCGGCGCGCCACTCGTCGACGGCGCGGGCGCCGTCGGCGCAGAAGACGGTGTCGAAGCCTTCGGTGCGCAGGACGATGCCGATCATCTCGGCCAGCGCAGTGTCGTCATCGACCACAAGGATGCGGGATGTCATCGGGTGAGTGGGCCCCTTCACGTCGGTATGCACAGAGTAGTCGACAGTCCCGGGCGCCGGCTGGATGCCGCGGCGTCGCCGGTGCATGTGAGACTTGAGGCGTGACCGCGTATCCCTCCTGGACCCCGGCCTCGCGCCCCGGCATCGTCCCGCTGCACCCCCTCGGCTTCGGCACGATCCTGGGTCGCTCGTTCAGCGCGCTGCGGCACAACCCGAAGGTGCTGCTCGGGTTCGCGATGTGCGTGCAGGTGGTCGCCTACCTCGTCGTGACGCTCGCCGTCGGCGGCGTCGCGCTGTGGGCGTTCTCCCGACTCGACACGCTGCGCATCGGGTCCGACGAGTGGAACGCCGTGATGGCCGGGTCGGTCGCGCTGACCGCCGTGGCGGGGTTCGTGCTGGGACTGGCGGCCACCGCACTCACGGTGATCGTGCAGGGTGTCGTGGTCGCGGACGTCTCGCGCGCCGTCGTCGCGGAGAAGCAGCCGCTGGGCCGGCTGTGGGCCCGGGTGCGGGCGGTGTTCTGGCGGCTGTTCGGCTACACGATCATCGTCACGGCGCTCGTATCCGTGCTGGTCGGGGCCGTCGCCCTCGGGCTGGTGCTGCTCGGGACGATCGGCCCGGCGGGCATCGTCCTCGCGGTGGTGCTCGGCATCCTGCTCGTGCTCGTCGCGATTCCGCTGTGGCTGTGGCTGTCGACGAAGCTGGCACTGGTCACGGCGGCGATCGTGCTCGAACGCGCGACCATCGTCGGCGCGATCGCGCGGTCGTGGGTGCTGCTGCGCGGCCGCTTCTGGGCCGCGCTCGGGGTCATCGTGATCATCTCGATGTCGTTCGGCTTCCTCGCCCAGGCGGTGAGCCTCCCGTTCGCCATCGCGAACAGCCTGCTATCGGCCGTGGTCTCGCCCACCGGCGAGCCGAGCGCGTCCGCGTTCACGACGCTCATCGTGGGGACCCTGCTCACGCAGGCGATCGTGCTGGTGGTGCAGGCGGTCGGCCTCATCGTGCAGTCGACGGCCACCAGCCTCATCTACGTCGACTGCCGCATGCGTCACGAGGGCCTCGACATCGACCTGCAGGAGTATGTCGAGAAGCGGGATGCCGGCACCGCCGACCTGCCCGACCCCTACACGCCGCACCCCGATCGCCCGCACCCGGCGCGGCCCACACCGCAGCCCGCTGCCTCCGCGCGCCCACCCGGGTACCCGGCGCCGCCGGTCCCGCCGGCGCCCCCCGCTCCGTCCCCGACGCAGTGGACCGCCCCCGGAGCCCCGGCGGACGACGAACGGCGCGACCGCCCGTGATCGTGCTCGCCGATGCGCCGCCCCTGATCCCCGATGCCGACGAGGCTCGTCGCTGGGTCGAGGAGGAGCTCGCACGGCCCGAGTACACCGCCGCCGAGCCGACGCTGTTCGACCGCGTCGCCCAGGCGATCGGGGATTTCCTGGCCGGACTGTTCACGGGGCGCGGGCTCCCCGGCTTCGACGGACTTCTGGCGATCGTCGTGGTCGGGGTGGCCGTGCTGCTCCTTGTGGCCGCATTCCTCATCTGGGGGCGCCCGCGCACCGTGCATCGCTCGCGGCCCGCCGTCGCCGAGCTCTTCGGCACCGACCAGCGCTCCGCGGCCCAGCTGCGCACCGATGCGGACGCGCGGGTCGCCGCAGGCGACTGGGACGCCGCCGTCGTACTGCGCTTCCGCGCCCTGGCGCGGGCACTCGCTGAGCGCGGCATCGTCGACCCGGCCCCCGGGGCGACGGTGCACGGGTTCGCCCGGCAGGCCGCGCGCGCCTTCCCATCCATGCAGGAACGACTGGATGCCGCGGCGGCCGCGTTCGACGACGTGCGCTATCTGCGCCGCCCCGGCACGGCCGAGCTCTTCGCCGTGGTGGCCGAAACCGACGACGCGCTCGCGGCCCTGCGGCCGGCCGCACTCGCCGACGTGGCGGAGTTCGCATGACCACGGTCGCCGCGAAGGTCGAGCAGTCCACAGCCGTCCCGCACCGACGGCGTGTGGGTGTGTGGGCGGTCATCGCGATCGCCGCGGTCGTGGTCGGCGCCCTGGGCGCGGCGACCACCGCCGCCCTGGAGTGGAGCGCGAAGGGCGCCCTCGACCCCGATGGCCCCGGGCCGACCGGCACGCGGGCGCTCGCGCAGGTGCTGCGCGCCCACGGCCTCGACGTCGAGGTGACGCGCGACCGCGCGAGCACGGATGCGGCCCTTCGCTCCGACAGCACCCTCGTGGTCGGATCGACGGCCGTGCTGTCGGACGACGCGCTGCGCACTGTGACCGACGCCGCCGCGGTGGTCGTGCTGCTCGACCCGGTCGCCCGCGATCTGCGGGTGCTGCTCGACGGCGCCGGCACGGCCGGGTATGCCCCGGCCGACCTCGTCCGGCCCGAGTGCGACCTGCCCCCGGCCACACGGGCCGGGTCCATCGTCCCCGGTGCGCTGTTCGCGGCGACCGGCGACGGCGTCACCGGCTGCTACCCCGCCGGCGAGGGCTTCGGCCTCGTCACGCGCGACGGGGTCCTCGCCGTCGACGGGCGCGAGCTGTTCGTCAACGAGCGCATCGCCGAGCACGGCAATGCCGCCCTCGCCCTCGGGCTGCTCGGGCGCAGCGACAGCGTCGTGTGGTACGTGCCCGGGCTCGGCGATGCCGACACCGGCAGCACCGCCCCCACACTCGGCGAGCTCACCCCGCCGTGGGTGACCCCCGCGATCGCGCTGCTGCTGTGCGCCGGCGTCGTCGCAGCCGTCTGGCGAGGCCGCCGGTTCGGACCGCTCGTGGCCGAGAACCTGCCGGTCACGGTGCGCGCCGCCGAGACCACGACGGGGCGCGCGCACCTCTACGCGCGTTCGCACGACGCGCCGCACGCCCTCGACGTGCTGCGAGCGGGCGCGTGCGACCGCCTCGCGCGCCTGCTCGGCCTCGGGCCATCCGCACGACCTGGCGATATCGCCGACGCCGCCGCCGCACGGCTCGGGGCACCGCGCGAGACCGTGCGCGGCATCCTCATCGACTCCGTCCCCGCCTCCGACGCCGATCTCGTGACCGCCAGCGACCAGCTGCGCGACCTCGAGACCGCCGTACGCGCCTCCGTCCACCTCGAAAGGACCGACCCATGACCGCACCCACCGCTCCCGACGACCTGCGCAACGCGATGAACCGGGTGCGCCTCGAGGTCGGCAAGGCCGTCGTCGGCCAGGACGGCGTCGTCACCGGTCTGCTCATCGCACTGCTGGCGCGCGGGCACGTACTGCTCGAGGGTGTGCCCGGTGTGGCGAAGACCCTGCTGGTGCGTGCCTTCAGCCGGTCGCTCGGGCTCGACACCACGCGCATCCAGTTCACCCCCGACCTTATGCCGGGCGACGTGTCGGGGTCGCTCGTGTACGACGCCCGTGCGGGTGAGTTCGAGTTCCGCAAGGGCCCCGTCTTCACGAACATCGTGCTCGCCGACGAGATCAACCGCACGCCGCCGAAGACGCAGGCGGCGCTGCTGGAGGCGATGGAGGAGCGCCAGGTGTCCACCGACGGGGTCACGCGTGCCCTGCCCGACCCGTTCCTCGTCGCGGCGACGCAGAACCCGATCGAGCACGAGGGCACCTACACGCTGCCCGAGGCACAGCTCGACCGATTTCTGCTCAAGCTCGTGGTCGACGTGCCGGCCCGTGACGCCGAGATCGACGTGCTGCGCCGGCATGCCCACGGCTTCCGGCCCGGCGACCTGGCCGGCGCCGGCGTCGCGCCGGCCGTGACGGTGGCCGACGTCCACGCGGCGCAGGCTGCCGTGGCATCCATCGCCGCCGCCGACGACGTCCTCGGCTACGTCGTCGACCTCGCGCGGGCCACCCGGCAGAGTCCCTCGGTGCAGCTCGGCGTGAGCCCGCGCGCGTCGACGGCGCTGCTGGCGGCGGCGAAGGCGTGGGCGTGGCTCGGCGGATATCCGGCGATCACGCCCGACCACGTGCAGACCATGCTCGTGCCGGTGTGGCGGCACCGCGTGCGCCTGCGGCCCGAGGCCGAGATCGAGGGTGTGTCGGTCGACGCGATCCTGCGCTCGGTGCTGCAGCAGACCCGCGTGCCGATCTGATCCGATGGGCATGATCCTCACCGGCCGGCTCGCCCTGCTCACGGGGCTTGGCGTCGTGCCCGTCGTGCTGCTGTCGGCGGCGGGCGTCGACCCGTGGCTGGCCGCCGCCTGCTGGCTCGTGCTGTGCGCGGTGCTGGCGGGGGTGGATGCCGCGGCCGCCGGCGATCCGCGGGCGATCCGCGTCGACCGGCACATTCCCGCGCGCGCCCGGCTGGGGGAACTCGTGGAGACCCGGCTGTGGCTCACGAACGAGGGCGGGCGCACGGTCCGCGGTCTCGTGCGGGATGCCTGGCAGCCCACCGCCGGCGCACCCGATGCGCGGCTGCCGGTGACCCTGCCGCCGGGCGAGCGCCGCATGCTGGAGGTGCCGCTGCTGCCGCGCCGCCGCGGTGAGCGCGCCACCCAGTTCGTCACCGTGCGCAGCCTGGGGCCGCTGGGGCTCGCCGGGCGCCAGGCATCCCTTCCCTCGCTCGGTGCCGTGCGCGTGCTGCCGCCCTTCGCGTCGCGCCGGTATCTGCCCTCCCGCCTGGTGCGGCTGCGCGAGCTCGACGGCAACACGAGCGTGCAGGTGCGCGGCCAGGGCACCGAGTTCGACTCGCTGCGCGAGTACGTGCGCGGCGACGATGTGCGCTCGATCGACTGGCGCGCCACCGCGCGTGCCGGCACCACGATGCTGCGCACGTGGCGCCCCGAGCGCGACCGGCACGTGGTCGTCCTGATCGACACCGGCCGCACCTCGGCGGCCCGTGTGGGCGACGGGGTGCGCCTGGACGCGGCGATGGAGGCGGCACTGCTGCTCGCCACGCTCGCGAACCGGGCGGGCGACCATGTGCACCTGGTCATGTTCGACCGAGTCGTCCGGGCCCGCGTCACCGGCGTCGATGGTCCCGCACTGCTGCCCGCGCTCGTCGACGCGATGGCCGCCGTCGAGCCGCAGCTCATCGACACCGACTGGGATGCGGCGTTCGCGCAGGTGCGCGCCGTCACCTCCCGGCCCGCGCTCGTGGTCGTGCTCACCGCGCAGGACCACCCCGACGCGGCACGCGGAGTCCTCGGCTCCCTGGGGCTCGTCACGCACGCGGCCCGGCTGGTGGTGGCGACCGTGACCGACACCTCGCTGCACGCGCTGGCCGCCGAACGCGGCACCGGCGAACAGGTGTACCGCGCCGCGGCGGCCGAGCGCACGCTGCGCGACGCGGCACAGGTGGCCGCGGCGATCGAGCGGGCTGGCGGGGACGCGATCGCCGACGGCCCCGACGAGCTGCCCCCGCGCGTCGCCGACCGCTATCTCGCGCTCAAGGCCGCGGGGCGTCTTTGACGGCAACCCGTGCGATTCGTCGCGATTCTGTGAATCCGCCACTAATGTAAGCTCCGGAAAGGATCCACTCCCATGAGCAACGACCCTCGTCCTGAATCGAGTGCGACACCGACGCCTCTCGACCACACGCCGCCGCCCTCTGCTCCGAGCTATACGGCCCGTCTGACCGCCGAGGCGCTGGGCACGTTCCTGCTCGTGTTCGGCTCGCTCGGCGCGGCACTGTTCGCCGCCGGGTTCGGCGCCGGAACCGAAGACGGCATCTTCGCCGTCGGATTCCTCGGTGTCGCCCTTGCGTTCGGTCTCACCCTGATGGCGGGCATCTATGCGTGGGGTCCGATCTCGGGCGGCCACTTCAACCCGGCCGTGACACTGGGACTCGCCGCTGCGGGCCGATTCCCGTGGCGTGACACCGGCGGCTACCTCATCGCGCAGATCGTCGGCGGTGCTGTTGGAACCACCCTGCTCGTGCTCATCGGGCTGTTCGGGCCCGGCAACTGGCTGCAGCAGGCGCAGGCGGGCGGGTTCGCGAGCAACGGCTTCGGGGAGCATTCCCCCGGCGGCTTCGGCCTCGGCGCGGCGATCGTCGCCGAGATCCTGTTCACCGCGATCTTCGTGCTCGTGATCCTCGGCGTCACCCACTCCAAGCGGGGCACCCCTGCCATGGCGGGACTCGTGATCGGGCTGACCCTCACGTTCATCCACCTGGCATCGATCCCGATCACCAACACGTCAGTGAACCCGGCCCGCTCGATCGCTGCAGCGATCTACGGCGGACCCGACGCGCTCATCCAGCTGTGGGTGTTCATCGTGTTCCCGATCGTCGGCGGCCTACTGGCCGGCCTGATCAACAACGCGTTGTTCGACCGCAAGGGCTCGTAACCACCGGGTGGACGAGGAAGAGGGGATGCCGGTCGGCATCCCCTCTTCTTCGTCTGCTGCGGGATCAGCGGTGCAGGTCGAACCTGTCCAGCTCGGTGACCTTGGTCCACGCCGACACGAAGTCGGCGATGAAGGCATCACCGGCGTCGTCGGCCGCGTACACCTCGGCGACGGCGCGCAGCTCGGAGTTCGAGCCGAACACGAGGTCGGCACGCGTGCCCACCCACTTCTTCTCGCCCGTGGCGACATCCGAGGCCTGGAACGCGTGCGAACCCGGGTCGAGAGCCGTCCACTCGTTGGCCATGTCGAGGACATTCACGAAGAAGTCGTTCGTGAGCTCACCGGGGCGGTCGGTGAAGACGCCGTACGACGATCCATCCCAGTTGGTGTCGAGCACCCGCAGACCGCCGACCAGCACCGTCATCTCGGGTGCCGTCAGGTTCAGCAGGTTCGCCTTGTCGACGAGCAGATGCTCGGCCGGAAGGCCCGACGCCGCTGCCAACGGGCCGGTGTAGTTGCGGAACCCGTCGGCCACCGGCTCGAGGTGCTGGAACGATGCCACGTCGGTCTGCTCCTGCGTGGCGTCGGTGCGCCCGGGGCGGAACGGCACGACCACGTCGTGCCCGGCCGCCTGCGCCGCCTTCTCGACTCCGGCGTTGCCCGCCAGGACGATGAGGTCTGCCAGCGACACCTTCTTCTGTCCCCCCGCTGCGTCGAAGCGCTCCTTGACGCCGCGCAGCACGTCGAGCACCTTGGCGGTGCGCGCCGGGTTGTTCGCCTCCCAGCCCTTCTGCGGCTCGACCGCGAGGCGGGCGCCGTTGACGCCGCCGCGCTTGTCGGAGTTGCGGAAGGATGCCGCGGCCGCCCACGTCGTGGCGACCAGCTCGGAGACGGTCAGGCTCGACGCAAGGATCTCGGCCTTCAGCGCCGCCGTGTCGGCCGCGTCGATCAGCTCGTGGTCGACCGCCGGCACGGGATCCTGCCAGAGCAGTTCCTCGGTCGGGGCATACGTGCCGAGGTAACGCGACGACGGACCCATGTCACGGTGCGTCAGCTTGAACCAGACGCGCGCGAACGCGTCGGCGAAGGCCTCGGGATCCTCGTTGAAGCGCTTCGAGATCGGGCCGTAGATCGGGTCGAACCGCAACGACAGGTCACTGGTGAGCATGCGGGGCTCGCGACGCTTCGACGGGTCGTGCGCCATCGGAACCATGTCGGCACCCGCGCCGTTCTTCGGACGCCACTGCTTCGCACCGGCCGGGCTCTCCATGAGCTCCCACTCGTACGCGTACAGGATGTGGAAGAACTCGTTGTCCCACCGGGTCGGGTGGTAGGTCCAGGTGACCTCCAGGCCACTGGCGGTCTGGTCGTCGCCCTTGCCGGTACCGAAGGCGTTCTTCCAGCCGATCCCCATCTGCTCGAGCGGGGCGTCTTCCGGAGTCTCGCCGACGAGGTCGGCGGACCCGGCGCCATGTGTCTTCCCGAACGTGTGACCGCCGCCGATGAGGGCCACGGTCTCTTCGTCGTTCATCGCCATGCGGGCGAAGGTCTCCCGAATATCGTGGGCGAGCTCGACCGGGTCGGGGTTGCCACCGACGCCCTCGGGGTTCACGTAGATCAGACCCATCTGCGTCGCAGCGAGCGGGTTTTCGAGGTCGCGCTTCTTGTCCTCCGGGTTGTACCGCGCCTCGTCGCCCAGCCACGTGGTCTCCGAGCCCCAGTACACGTCGTCGTCGGGTTCCCAGGCGTCGACACGACCGCCGGCGAAGCCGAAGGTCTTGAAGCCCATCTGCTCCATGGCAATGGTGCCGGCGAAGATCATGAGGTCGGCCCACGAGACCGACTTGCCCCACTTCTTCTTGACGGGCCACAGGATGCGGCGCGGCTTGTCGAGGCCGACGTTGTCGGGCCAGCTGTTCAAGGGCGCGAAGCGCTGCTGACCGGAGTTGCCGCCGCCGCGGCCGTCGGTGACGCGGTAGGTGCCGGCGCTGTGCCAGGCCATGCGGATCATGGCGGGACCGTAGTTTCCGAAGTCGGCGGGCCACCAGTCCTGCGGGGTGGTGAGCGCTTCGATCACGTCAGCCTTCAGCTCGTCGAGATCGACCTGCTCGAAAGCCTTGGCGTAGTCGAACTCTTCGCCGTAGGGGTTCGTGGCGGGCGGGTTCTTCGCGAGGATGCGCAGGTTGAGTCGCTTGGGCCACCACACCTGGTTCGCCGTGCCCGCTGTCGGGTGGGGTGGGGCGTGGACGACCGGGCAGCCGCCGGAGTCGGGGCCTGCGCCCTCCTCGCGGGCGCGTTCCTGCTCTTCGACGGTGGGCGTCGGGATGATGCCCTCGGGTTGGTCGATGACATTGTCGGTCATGGTGTCCCTTCTTCGTGTGTGGTGGTTTCAGCGGTGGCGCACGCATCGCACGTGCCCCAGAACGTCACTTCTGCCTCGTGCACGCGGAAGCCGTGCGCGTCCGAGGGTGCCAGGCACGGCGCATCGCCCACGACGCAGTCGACATCGCGCACGGCGCCGCACTCGGTGCAGACGAGGTGGTGGTGGTTGTCGCCGCGGCGCAGCTCGAACAGCATCGGGTGGCCGGCCGGCTCGATGCGCCGTGCGAGACCCACGTCGGCGAAGTCGCCGAGCGCGTTGTACACGGACTGCACGCTCGTGCCGGGAAGCTGCGGCAGTACGCACGCGAAGACATCGTCGGCGCTGGCGTGCGGCCGGGCGACGAGCGCTTCGTACACGGCGCGACGCGATTCGGTGACGCGAAGACCCGCCCCGCGGATGGCCGCGGCGGCGGCGGGCGCGGCCGAGGCGGCGGGCGATGCGGTCACGCTGGTCACGGCATCCATTGTATCGTTGTTTTTAGAAAGACAAAACTAGGTCAGCCCGCGACGAGCCGCGGCGTGCCTGCCTCGGCCTCGGTGAGATCGCCCGTCTCCCCCGCGCGCACCGCCCTGCGGCCGAGCACGAGCATGTAGGCGAGGAATGCCCCGAGTGCCATCGCACCGATGCCGATCTTGACCCATGCCGGCCACGGCTGGCGGGTGATGAAGCCCTCGATGAGTCCCGACAGCGCGAGCGCGAGCACCAGTCCCACGACGATGGTGGCCATCGACCGGCCCGCCTCGGCGAGCGCGGCGCCCCGGCTGCGGCGGCCCGGCGCGATCCAGGCCCAGAACACGTGCAGCCCGGCCGCACCGGCCACGAAGATGCAGGTCAACTCAAGCAGGCCGTGCGGCAGGATCGAGGCGAAGAACACGTCGCCGCGGCCGAACGCGAACAGCACCGCGGCCGCCGTGCCCACGCCGACGGCGTTCTGCACCAGCACGTACACGGGCCACAGCCCCGTGATGCCGAACATGACGCACTGGGCGGCGATCCATGCGTTGTTGGTCCAGACGAGCCCGGCGAAGTCGGCGGCCGGATTCTCGGAGTAGTAGTCGGTGAACTCGTTCTCGGCGTAGTGCTCGAGGTCGGCCCGGTCGCCCAGTGCGGCGAGCACCGCCGGGTCCCCGGCGATCCACGCCGCGACCAGCGAACCGACGGCGACGAAGCCGACCGCGATCACCAGTGTCGTCCACCGCACGCGGTACAGCGCCGCGGGCAGTTGCTGCGCGAAGAAGCGCGGCACCTGACGCAGCGGGCTGTCGCCGGTCGTGGTCAGCCGCAGCCGTGCTCGGCCGAGCAGCGTCGACACGTGGTCGCCGGTGGGGGTGCGGCCCGCGGACGTCTTGATGTCGGCCAGATCTGCGGATGCCGAACGATACCGCGCAACGAGCTCATCGACCTCGGGCCCGCTCGGGCTGCGCAGCCGCGCCAACTCGTCGAGCCGCGCCCACTCGCCTCGACGCGCGGAGGTGAGCGCGTCGAGATCCATGTGATTCACTGTACCCATGCCCGCCGGACCCCCCGTCCTCGTCGAGATCGGCCAGGACGAGGTGCTCACCGGCGAGGCCATCGCTCTCGACGTCCAGCCGCTCGGGTACTTCCTGCAGGCCGTCGGCGCCCTCGTCGATGCGCTCGTCAGCGTCGCGCTGATGATCGCGGGCGCTCTGCTGATCGGTGCTCTGCTGGCGCAGGGCGCCCTCACGCAGGCGACGTCGCAGATCGCACTGATCACGCTGATCGTGCTGGTGCTCGTCGTCGTGCCGACCGTGGTCGAGACGGCCACGCGCGGCCGTAGCCTCGGCCGGCTCGCTGTGGGCGGGCGCATCGTGCGCACCGACGGCGGGGCCTCGGGCTTCCGCCAGGCGCTGATCCGCGCACTGGTGGGGGTGCTCGAGATCTACCTGACACTCGGCGCCGTCGCGCTGCTGGTCGGCGCGTTCACGCCGCGGGCGCAGCGCCTCGGCGACCTGGTCGCCGGCACGTACTGCGAGCGCACGCGCGCGCCCCGCCTGCCCGCACCAGCGCCCGGGCTCCCGCGGGGACTCGAGGAGTGGGCCGCCGTGGCCGATGTCGCGCGGCTGCCCGACCGTCTCGCACGGCGCATCGCACAGTTCGCCCGCGAGTCGGCGACGATGGATCCCGGCGCGCGGGCGCGCCTGGCCGCCTCGCTCGCCGCCGAGGCCACGGCGTTCGTGGCACCGGTGCCGCCGGTGGCCCCCGAGACGCTGGTGCGCGCAGTGGCCGCCGTGCGCCGCGACCGCGAGTACGACGCGCTGATGCTCGAAGCGCAGCGCGTCGCCGCACTCACCGCGCCCGCATCGGGGTGACGGCGGTCGTCAGTAGCGGTAGTGCTCGAGCTTGTACGGGCCTTCGACCGGCACGCCGAGGTAGTCGGCCTGCGCCGGGGTCAGCGCGGTGAGCCGCACACCGAGGGCGTCCAGGTGCAGGCGGGCCACCTTCTCGTCGAGCGACTTGGGCAGCACGTACACACCGACCGGGTATGCGGCGGTGCGCGTGTACAGCTCGAGCTGGGCGAGAACCTGGTTGGTGAACGACGCGCTCATGACGAAGGACGGATGTCCGGTGGCGTTGCCGAGATTGAGCAGCCGACCCTCGCTCAGCACCAGCACACTGCGCCCGTTCGGCAGGCGCCACTCGTGCACCTGTGGTTTGATCTCGACCTTCTCGGCCCCGGGCAGCGATTCGAGTGCGCCCATGTCGATCTCGTTGTCGAAGTGGCCGACGTTGCCGACGATGGCGAGGTGCTTGAGGCCGAGGATGTGCTCGACGGTGACGACGTCCTTGTTGCCGGTTCCGGTGATGACGACGTCGATCTCGCCGATCACGTCGTCGAGGCGGGCGACCTGGTACCCGTCCATGGCCGCCTGCAGCGCGCAGATGGGGTCGATCTCGCTGACGATCACCCGCGCGCCCTGGCCGCGCAGCGCCTCGGCGGCGCCCTTGCCCACATCGCCGTAGCCGACGACGAACGCGGTCTTGCCGCCCAGCAGCACGTCGGTGGCCCGGTTGATCCCGTCCGGCAGCGAGTGGCGGATGCCGTACTTGTTGTCGAACTTGGACTTGGTCACCGAGTCGTTGACGTTGATGGCGGGGAACTGGAGCTCCCCCTTCTCGAACATCTGGTACAGCCGGTGGACCCCGGTGGTGGTCTCCTCGGTGACGCCCTTGATGCCGGCGGCGACCTCGGTCCAGCGGTTCGGCTCCTTGGCGACGGACGCCCGGAGGAGGTCCAGCACGACCGACCACTCCTCGGAGTCGTCGTCGGTGGTGTCGGGCACGGCACCCGCCAACTCGTACTCGCGACCCTTGTGGACCAGCAGCGTGGCGTCGCCGCCGTCGTCGAGGATCATGTTCGGACCGACGTTGCCGTCGGCGTCCGCGGGCCATGCGAGCACCTGCTCGGTGCACCACCAGTACTCATCCAGCGTCTCGCCCTTCCAGGCGTAGACCGGGATGCCCTTCGGGTCCTCGACCGTGCCGGTCGGGCCGACGGCGATCGCCGCGGCGGCCTCGTCCTGGGTGGAGAAGATGTTGCAGCTGCACCAG
>NZ_JBKEAF010000046.1:0-1751 GCF_047971895.1 Microbacterium sp. | reverse complement strand
CGTGCAGGTGCTGGCACTGGATCGTCACGGCAAGGCGGCGGGCACCGCGGCATCCGTCATCGGCGCCGTCAACTTCGGCGTCGCGGGCCTCGTCACGCCGCTCGTCGGTGCGCTCGCGGAAGGGTCCGAGATCACCGCGACCACGATGGCGTCGGTCATGGTCGGCTGCGCCGTGATCGCCGTGCTGTCGCTGTGGCTCGTGGTGCGACCGCGCACCGTGGAGCGCCTCGCGCCCTGATCGGGCCGGTGGGGCACAATGGGGCGATGGCTGCCCGCGTGACCGATGAAGAGATCTCGATCGGGCTGCGGTGCGCCGTCGTCGGTGTGGCGCTCGTGCTCGCGGCCACCCTCCTGGGTGTGCTCATCGCACTCGAAGCCGACCCGATCGACGTCGACGTGTGGTGGAACGGGTTCGTCGGCCTGTTCGCACCGGTGCTCAGCGACATCTCGCTGTTCATGAACTTCGTCGGCGGCGGGTGGTTCGCCACCTACGTCGTGCCGCTGGCGGGTGCCGCCCTGCTCGTCCTGATCCGCCGCCCCTGGTCAGGGCTCATGTTCGTGGTCGCGTCGGCGCTCAGCGCCGCGGCCGTGCAGGTGCTCAAGACGATCTTCGGTCGAGCGCGCCCCGAAGACATGCTCGTCATCAGCGACCACGGGTCATTCCCGTCGGGGCATACGGCCAACGCGGCGACGATCGCAGCCCTCGCGGTGCTGCTTTTCCCGCGCGTGTGGGTCGCGATCGTCGGTGCCGCATGGACGCTCCTGATGGCCTTCAGCCGCACGCAGGTCCACGCGCACTGGTTCAGCGACACGGTCGGCGGCACGCTCGTCGGCATCGGCATGGCGCTCGTGGTCGCCGGCGCGTTCACGGTGCCCCTCATCCGCGAACGCGAACGCACGCTGCTGCCGGCGCGTGCGCCCGAGGACGCGGAGTGACGCGGTCGCACCGGCGCGGCATCTACGTCGAGACCTTCATCCGCGCCGATCTGGATGCCGTCTGGACGGCGACGCAGGACCCGCTGCAGCACGTGCGGTGGGACGTGCGGTTCTCGCGCATCGTGCCGGCGGGCGCGACGGATGCCGGGGCGACCCGCTTCACGTACGAACGGCGCTCTCCGGTGCATACCGTGACCGGCACGGGCGTCAGCATCGGCGAGACCTCGCGCCCCGACGGCACGCGCACCTCGGCGCTGCGGTTCGACACTGACGACCGGCTCAGCCCGCTGCGTGCGGGACGGGGCTATTGGCGCTACACGCCCGAGCCCGGCGGGGTGCGCTTCGTCACCGGCTACGACTACGCGCCGGGGTGGGGGCCGCTGGACCTGATCGTGCGCCCGCTGGTGGGCTGGGCGACCGCCTGGAGTTTCGACCGGCTGCGCATCTGGCTCGAGACCGGCACGCCACCCGAGGAGTGGCCGTTGCACAGTGTGCTGTGGGTGTGGCGGCGTGACCGACCGCGCGCCGGGCGGTGCCGCCGGGCACCACGTGGCGGCCGTCGCCGTGATGATCACCTGCGGGACGCGCCCGCCACCCTCGCGACGCTGGCGGATCCGGCATGACGTCGATCTTCGAACAGGCCATGGGGTCAGACCGGTTCGGGCGCCTGCATCCGATGTTGCAGCGGCGCTTCGGCGTGCGCCTCGGTGGCGAATCGTGCACCGGCCGCGGTGTGATGGCGCAGATCCGACGCGGGCCGTGGTGGACCGTGCCGTGTCTGCAGATCGGGCGCCTGCGCAACATCCTGGTGCCGG
>NZ_JBKEAF010000128.1:0-2032 GCF_047971895.1 Microbacterium sp. | reverse complement strand
TATGTTAAGTGGAAAAGGATGTGGGGTTGCACAGACAACTAGGATGTTGGCTCAGAAGCAGCCATCATTTAAAGAGTGCGTAATAGCTCACTAGTCGAGTGACCCTGCGCCGAAAATGTACCGGGGCTAAACATATCACCGAAGCTGTGGATTGATACTTACGTATCAGTGGTAGGGGAGCGTTCTAAGGACAGAGAAGTCAGACCGTAAGGACTGGTGGAGTGCTTAGAAGTGAGAATGCCGGTATGAGTAGCGAAAGACAGGTGAGAATCCTGTCCACCGTATGCCTAAGGTTTCCTGAGGAAGGCTCGTCCGCTCAGGGTTAGTCAGGACCTAAGCCGAGGCTGAAAAGCGTAGGCGATGGACAACAGGTTGATATTCCTGTACCACCTATTATCGTTTGAGTGATGGAGGGACGCAGGAGGATAGGGTAAGCGCGCTGTTGGATATGCGCGTCCAAGCAGTTAGGCTGATGAGTAGGCAAATCCGCTCATCATAAGGCTGAGCTGTGATGGCGAGGGAAATTTAGTACCGAAGTTCTTGATTCCACACTGCCAAGAAAAGCTTCTAGCGAGATAAATGGTGCCTGTACCGCAAACCGACACAGGTAGGCGAGGAGAGAATCCTAAGGTGAGCGAGAGAACTCTGGTTAAGGAACTCGGCAAAATGACCCCGTAACTTCGGGAGAAGGGGTGCTTTCCATGGTTCACGCCTAGGAAAGCCGCAGTGAAAAGGCCCAAGCGACTGTTTAGCAAAAACACAGGTCTCTGCGAAACCGCAAGGTGAAGTATAGGGGCTGACACCTGCCCGGTGCTGGAAGGTTAAGAGGAGGGGTTATCCGTAAGGAGAAGCTCTGAATTGAAGCCCCAGTAAACGGCGGCCGTAACTATAACGGTCCTAAGGTAGCGAAATTCCTTGTCGGGTAAGTTCCGACCCGCACGAAAGGTGTAACGATTTGGGCACTGTCTCAACCAGAGACTCGGTGAAATTATAGTACCTGTGAAGATGCAGGTTACCCGCGACAGGACGGAAAGACCCCATGGAGCTGTACTACAGCTTGTTATTGAATTTCGGGATAGTTTGTACAGAATAGGTGGGAGCCTATGAAGCCGGAGCGCTAGCTTCGGGGGAGGCGCCGGCGGGATACCCCCCGGGCTGTATTGAATGTCTAACCCGCCCCTCCTATCGAGGTGGGAGACAGTGTCAGGTGGGGAGATTGACTGGGGCGGTCGCCTCCGACAAGGTTACGGAGGCGCCCAAAGGTTCCCTCAGAATGGTTGGAATTCATTCGTAGAGTGCAATGGCAATAGGGAGCTTGACTGCGAGACCTACAAGTCGAGCAGGAACGAAAGTTGGGCTTAGTGATCCGGCGGTACCGAGTGGAAGGGCCGTCGCTCAACGGATAAAAGCTACCCCGGGGATAACAGGCTGATCTCCCCCAAGAGTTCACATCGACGGGGAGGTTTGGCACCTCGATGTCGGCTCGTCGCATCCTGGGGCTGAAGTAAGTCCCAAGGGTTGGGCTGTTCGCCCATTAAAGCGGCACGCGAGCTGGGTTCAGAACGTCGTGAGACAGTTCGGTCTCTATCCGTCGTGGGCGTATGATATTTGATAGGAGCTGTTCCTAGTACGAGAGGACCGGAATGGACATACCACTGGTGCACCAGTTGTTCTGCCAAGGGCATAGCTGGGTAGCTAAGTATGGAAAGGATAAACGCTGAAAGCATCTAAGCGTGAAGCCCCCCTAAAGATGAGATATCTTTAATTGTAAAATTGGAAGTAACCTTAAAGACTATGAGGTAGATAGGCTGGGAGTATAAGCATGAAGACATGTTAAGCGGACCAGTACTAATAAAACGAAACCTTCAAACTAACTTATCTAGTTTTGAGATATTTTAATCTCACAAATCTGGTGTTTAAGTGTAGAGGACACACCTGTTCCCATCCCGAACACAGAAGTTAAGCTCTATAACGCATGAAGTAGTACTACGGTGCGAGATATTGTCAACGCCAGTTTTAGTTAAACCACCGT
>NZ_JBKEAF010000053.1:0-11128 GCF_047971895.1 Microbacterium sp. | reverse complement strand
GGGCCACCCAGGTGCCGTCGAAGCCGTCGCCGGCCTCGCGCTTCTTGTCGGCGGCGACCCGCTCGAACGCCTGGGCGGTCACCTCGGGGTCACGGCGGTTCGGGATGAACGCGCTCATGCCGCCGATCGCGAAGGCGCCGCGCTTGTGGCACGTCTGCACCAGCAGATCGGTGTAGGCGCGCATGAACGGCACGGTCATGGTCACCTGGCTGCGGTCGGGAAGGACGAACCGGGCACCGCGGCCGCGGTAGTTCTTGATCATCGAGAAGATGTAGTCCCAGCGCCCGGCGTTCAGGCCCGCCGCGTGATCGCGCAGCTCGTAGAGGATCTCGTCCATCTCGAACGCGGCCGGCAGCGTCTCGATCAGCACCGTCGCGCGGATCGTGCCGTGGTCGATGCCGAGGTACTCCTCGCTGAAGGTGAAGACGTCGTCCCACAGCTTGGCCTCTTCGCTCGACTCGAGCTTGGGCAGGTAGAAGTACGGGCCGCGTCCGGCGGCGATCAGCGCCTGCGCGTTGTGGAAGAAGTACAGCCCGAAGTCGACCAGCGAGCCCGATGCGGCCATCGTGCGCCCGGCGCGGTCGGTGTAGCGGAGGTGCTTCTCGGTGAGGTGCCACCCGCGTGGGCGCATCACGATCGTCGGTGTGCGCTCGGCGGTGACGGTGTAGCGCTTCCCCTCGGGAGAGGTGTATTCGAGCTGCCCGCGGATCGCGTCGAACAGGCTCAGCTGCCCCTCGATGACGTTCTGCCAGGTCGGGCTGGTGGCGTCCTCCTGGTCGGCGAGCCACACGCGCGCGCCGGAGTTCAGTGCGTTGATCGTCATCTTCGGGTCGGTCGGGCCGGTGATCTCGACACGACGGTCCTCCAGGCCCGGCCCGGCACCGGCGACGCGCCAGTCCGCATCCTCGCGGATGTGGCGGGTTTCATCACGGAACTGCGGGTCGTGACCGTTGCCGATCTCGAAGCGGCGGCGCATGCGGTCGGCGAGGCGGTCGTGGCGGCGGCCGGCGAAACGGTGATGCAGTTCGCCGAGGAACGCGACCGCCTCGGTCGTGAGGATCTCGTCGAAGCGCGGCTGCAGCGACCCGGTGATCTCGATCACGGGACCGGTGATGTTCAGCGTGGTGGGCGCGATGCCCGTGGCGGTGGGAGTCATGGCCCTGTCTCTCTGTGTCGTGTCTGGGTTTGTGGTCGTGCCTGTTTTTTGCGGTCCGGCCGGTGCCGGTGTTGAGACCACTCTGAGTGAATTTCACGGCTTGCAAGCACCAAAAGCCGTGTGAAGATTGTTTGATCTTCTGCTTATGTGACAGAATCCCGGTCATGAGTCCCATGCAGACCGCAGAATCCGACCGGAACGTGGCCGACGACGGGGTCGATTCGCTCACGATCGGCCGCCGCATCCGCCAAGTGCGCACCGAGCGCGGAATGACGCTCGACGATCTCGCCGCCGAGGTGGGCCGCGCACCCAGTCAGCTGTCGATGATCGAGAACGGGCGCCGTGAGCCCAAGCTGACGCTGCTGCGGGCGATCGCCCGCGCGCTCGGGGTCGCGCTCGACGCGCTGCTGGAATCGGGGCCGCTCGACGAGCGCGCGTCGCTGGAGATCTCGCTCGAGCGCGCGATGAAAGGGCAGACGTTCCAAGCGCTCGGGATCGAGCCGTTCCGCATCGGCAAGGGCGTGCCCACCGAGGCGCTGAAGGCGATGCTCGCGCTGCAGGGCGAGATCGACCGGCTGCGCGACGAGCGCGCGGCGACCCCCGAGGAGGCGCGACGGGCCAACGTCGACTTGCGTCGGCTCATGCGCACGCAGGACAACTACTTCGCCGAGCTCGAGGCCAAGGCCCGTGACATCCTCGCCGCGGTCGATCACCCGGGCGGACCGCTCACCCAGCGCACAGCTTCTGATATCGCCGCCCACCTGGGATTCACGATCCACTACGTTCCCGACCTTCCGCACACGACGCGGTCGGTCGCCGACATCCGCAACGGCCGGCTCTACCTGTCGAGCACCCTGTCGGCCAAGGGCGACCCGCGCACGGCGGTGCTGCAGGCGCTGTCGAGCCGGATGCTGGGGCATGCCGAGCCGCGCAGCTACGCCGAGTTCCTGCGTCAGCGTGTGGAGACCAACTACCTGACGGGGGCGCTGCTGATCCCCGAATCGCACGCGGTGCCGTTTCTGCGGGACGCGAAGAAGGACCGTGCCATCTCGATCGAGGATCTGCGCGATGCGTACTCGGTGTCGTACGAGACGGCCGCCCATCGGTTCACGAACCTCGCCACGCAGCACCTCGACATCCCGGTGCACTTCCTCAAGGTGCACGAGTCGGGCACGATCACGAAGGCGTACGAGAACGACGACGTGAACTTCCCGACCGATCGCCTCGGCGCGATCGAGGGACAGATGTGCTGCCGCCGCTGGACCTCGCGGGAGGTGTTCGACGTCGACGACCGGTTCAACCCGTACTATCAGTACACCGACACCGGCAACGGCACCTACTGGTGCACCGCGCGGGTGGAGCAGTCCAGCGAGGGAGCCCACTCCGTGTCGGTGGGGGTGCGCTTCGACGACACCCGGTGGTTCCTCGGGCGCGACACCACCAACCGCGGCACTTCGACGCACTCGGTGGAAGCCTGCTGCCGCCGGGCGCCGGCCGACCTCGAGTCGGTGTGGCGCGAGCACTCGTGGCCGAACGTGCGCACACCGCGCACGCTGCTGGCGACCCTGCCCACGGGGGCGTTCCCCGGTGTCGACACGACCGACGTGTACGAGTTCCTCGAGGCGCACGCCCCGCGGTGATGCACCGGCTCAGATCGTCGGAGTGGCGATTGCGAGACCATCGAACCGGCGGAAGTCCCGATCGAACGTCGCCACGGCGGAGCCCAGGCTGAGTGCAACGGATGCGATGTAGGCGTCGGGGACCAGATCACCCGTCGCCTGAGATGTGCGGCACAGCTCGACAAGGCGTTGCGGTGCGTCCCCGGCCGTTGCCGCCGCGCGGTACGCAGGTGCGTTGGCTACGTCGTGGATGAAGGCCGCGGCCTCGTCGAGCGACGAGGGCTGGACCATTGCGCGGGGATGCGTGACGATGCGCAGAAATCCTGACCACACCGCGTCGGGCACGACGATGTCTTCGACGCCGCCGAGTCGGGTGGCAAGCCAGGGATGGGCGATCTCGTGATGAGGGTGATCCCGCCGGAACGCCGCGATCAGGATGTTGACATCGAGGACGATCATGCGGCGTCGATGCCGACCGCGTCGTAGAGACCACGATTCGTCGTGAGATCGACACCCGCGCGCGCACCGCCCGTCGCCCGGGAGACGGTCAGCGTGGTCTCACCACGCGGACGCTGGGGGGTGGCCAGCCCATGACGCAGCACATCTTCTACGAACTCGCCGAGGGTCTGGCCCTTCGCTCGCGCCTCTGACTTGGCGCGAGCAAGCAGTTCATCATCGATCGAGAGCGTGGTGCGCATGATGCCGATTCTAGTGCATCACACGCATCACAGCCTTTGTTCGGTCTCGAGCGGTGCGGGGTCACCGGCCGGCGAGCTGCAGGGCCACCCAGACGTCGGCGCGGGCCGGGAAGGCGCCGAGATCGACGCCGAGCAGCCGCCCGGCCTGGGCGATGCGCGCGCGCACCGTGTGCCGATGCACGCCGAGAGCCTCGGCGGTCGTGTCGTAACGGGCGTCGTTCTGCAACCATGCGACGAGGGTCTCTTCGAGCGGACCGCCCTCGGCGCGCAGCGGGGCGAGCACCGCTTCGGCGCGCAGTCGTGCCGCGGCGGAGTCGATGCCTGTGAGCACCCCCGCCGCCGCGACCACCGCGAACCGCGACACCCCGTCGCCGGCGCCGGTGCGCAGCGCCTCGCCCGCTTCGGCGCGCAGCCGCGGCATATCGGCCCACGACCCGCTCGTCGACACCCCTGCCGACGCATCGAACCGCGCGACGAGCTCATCGGCCAGCTCTCCGCCGGCGGCGGTCGCGGCGACGATCACCGCGCCGTCGCGGGCGAAGAACACGCCCCGGCCTGCGCGGCGTTCGAGGAACGCCGCTACGGCGTCGCCGGAGGCATCCGTCACCATCACCTCGACGGGCTCGACCGGCAGGGCACCCCACAGCTCACGCGACACCGCTGCGACCACGGCCGCATCGCCGGCGAGCAGCAGACGCAGCAGGGCCGTGCGCAGCCGCGCCAGCGCCGCACCGAGGCGCTCGCCCTGGGTGAAGGCCAGCTCGGCCATCGCGACGACGGCGGTCACGACGCCGCGCGCCTCCTGGTCGAGCTCGGCCTTGCCGACGACCAGCACGCCGCGCAGGTGGCCCGTGCGCCCCAGCGTCTGCAGCGTGAACGGCACGCCGCCCAGTCGCAGCGATGCGCCCGAGGCCCCTTCCCGGCGCAGCACCGTCTCGACCTCGGCGGCAAGCTCCGCGGCCACGGCGGGGTCGAGGGGGATCGGATGCCGGTGCGTCGCCGTGCCGGTCGTGTCGAACAGGCCGACCCAGGCGTCGAGGCGGCGCGACAACTCGGCGAGGATCTCGTCGAGCCCGCCCGAGCGCAGCGCGGCGAGCGCCACCGCACGCTGCGCGGCCAGGGCCCACGAGCGCCGCGAGTGGGACTCGGCGGCGACGGCCTCGGCGTTGGCGCGGGCCACCGCGATGAACGGCGTGCCGTAGGGCACCTCGAACAGGGGCATGCGGTGCGCGCGGCAGGCGTCGGCGAGCTCGGTCGGGATGCCGTCGCGCGCCACCTCGGTGCCGTAGCCGAGTCCGAGCACACCGCGCGCCTTGAGCCGTGCGACATAGGGCTCGGGGTCGGGGTGGTCGGTGAACTGTGTGCCGGTCGTCAGCAGCGCCAGGCCCTCCGACAGGAACGGCGTCGGGTCGGCGAGGTCGGAGCTGTGCACCCACCGCATGGGGCGATCCAGCGCCCCGGGCTCGAGGTCTGCCTCGTCGATCGTCAGCTGCAGGCGCAGCTCGCGACGGCGCAGCAGGGCGCGCAGCGTGGGCGTTCCGGGCGCGGGGGCCGCAGGCATCCACTCTCTTTCGTCGTGTACAGTATGGATCTTTCGACTGTACATCGCGTACAGTGCCCGCGCACTCGCACCCCCGTACGCTCACCAGCATGAGCACGATCGCGCCCCCTTCCATCACACCTCTCGGTGGCCCCTCGCTCCCGCAGGAGCGGCACCTGGTCACCGCCCTTCCCGGCCCCCGCTCGCAGGAGCTGCTCGACCGCAAGGCCGCCGCCGTCTCTGCGGGGGTGGGCCACACCGTGCCGATCGAGGCCGTCGCCGCAGGCGGGGGCGTCGTGGTCGACGCCGACGGCAATTCGCTGATCGACCTCGGCGCCGGCATCGCCGTCACGACGATCGGCAACGCCCACCCCAAGGTCGTCGAGGCCGTGCAGGCGCAGATCGCGCAGTTCGCCCACACATGCTTCATGGTCTCGCCCTACGAGTCGTACGTTGCCGTCGCCGAGGCGCTCAACCGCGTGACGCCCGGCGATCACGTCAAGAAGAGCGCCCTGTTCAACTCGGGCGCCGAGGCGGTCGAGAACGCCATCAAAGTCGCCCGCAAGCACACGCGTCGGCAGGCCGTCGTGGCGTTCGAGCACGGGTACCACGGCCGCACGAATCTCACGATGGGCCTCACCGCCAAGGCCATGCCGTACAAGAGCGGCTTCGGGCCGTTCGCGGGCGAGATCTACCGCGCTCCGCTGTCGTACCCGTTTCGCGACGGACTCAGCGGCGCTGAGGCCGCGGCACGCGCGATCTCGGTCATGGAGAAGCAGATCGGCGCCGACGACCTCGCCGCCGTCATCATCGAGCCGATCCCGGGCGAGGGCGGGTTCATCGTGCCCGCCGACGGCTTCCTGCCCGCGATCGTCGACTGGTGCCGCGCGAACGGCGTCGTCTTCATCGCCGACGAGGTGCAGACCGGCTTCGCCCGCACCGGCACGATGTTCGCGAGCGAGCAGTTCGGCATCGTGCCCGACCTCATCACGATGGCCAAGGGCATCGCGGGCGGCATGCCGTTGGCGGCGGTCACCGGACGGGCCGAGATCATGGATGCCTCGCACATCGGCGGTCTCGGCGGCACCTACGGCGGCAACCCGGTCGCGTGCGCTGCGGCGCTGGCTGCCATCGAGGTCTTCGAGAGCGAGGACCTGCCCGCCCGCGCGCAGGAGGTCGGTGCGATCCTGCGCGCGCGCCTCGAGGCACTGCAGGCCGACGACCCGCGCATCGGCGAGGTGCGCGGGCGCGGTGCGATGGTCGCGGTCGAGTTCGTGAAGCCCGGCACGACCGAGCCGGATGCCGCGCTGACCTCCGCGGTCGCCAAGGCGTGCATTGCCGAGGGCGTGATCGTGCTCACGTGCGGCGCGTACGGCAACATCATCCGCTTCCTACCGCCGCTGTCGATCCCCGACGCGCTCCTCGAGGAGGGGCTCGACGTGGTCGCCGCGGCGCTCGCCGCCGTGTGACCCGTGGAGGGCCCGTGACAGCACCGATCGTCGTCGGCTGCGCCGCGACGCCCGCGGGCCGCGACGCGATGGCCCTCGGCGCGCGTCTGGCGGTTGCGACCGGTGCGCCGCTCGTGCTCACGTTCGTGCTGCCGGCCGACATGCACGCGGTGCTTCCCCCCGCCACCCGCGGGCCCGAGGCACGCTCGCAGGCCGAGGCCTGGCTGATGGATGCCGCGGCCTCCCTGCCGGCCGCGGTCACCGCCTCGACCCAGGTGCGCATCGCCGAGTCGTTCGCGCAGGGCCTGGTCGACGCCGCGCACGTGGCCGGCGCCGGGCTCATCGTCGTCGGTGCCGCCAACGGCGGGCTGCGCGGCCGGCACCGCCTCGGCACCGTCGCCGCCGAACTGCTGCACTCGTCGGACGTCGCGGTTGCCCTGGCACCTGAGGGCTCGCGTCGCGTGTTCCCCGCCGTCGGCGTCACGCGCATCACCGCCGCGATCGGCATGCGCCCCGGGGCCGACCTGCTCATGGAGGGCGCGATCGAGCTGTCGCAGGCCACGGGCGCCGAGCTGCGCATCCTGTCTCTGGTGGCGCTCGACCTCCCCGCCGGCATCGAGGCGACCGAGACGGCCGCCGAACACGCCGACGAGGTGTACATCCACGTGCGCGCGGCGCTGCCGCCGAGCATCAAGGCGGATACGGTCGTGGGGCTGGGCGACAGCATCGAAGATGCCGTACGGCGGCTGCGCTGGGAGCCCGGCGAGCTCGCCGTCGTCGGCTCGAGTCGCCTGGCGCGCGGGCGGCGCCTGTTCCTCGGCGCGACCGCGGCGAAGATGCTGCGCGAGCTGCCCGTCCCCATGATCGTCGCACCCCGCACCCGCGGGTCGCGCACTCTCACCGGAACCCCCGCAGAACTGGAGCGACCATGACCGGCTACGCCGTCGTCAATCCCGCCACCGGCGAGACCCTCGCCACCTACCCGACGCACACCGACGTCGAGGTGCAGGAGGCCCTGGCATCCGCCTCGGCCGAGTTCCGCATCTGGCGCGACGTGGCCGTCGCCGAGCGCGCCACGATCATCCGCCGCATCGCCGAGCTGCACCGCGAACGCCGCGACGAGCTCGCGGCGATCATCGTGCGCGAGATGGGCAAGCCGCTGGCCGCGGCGGAGGGCGAGGTCGACTTCGCCGCCGACATCACCGAGTACTACGCCGACCACATCGACCGAATCACCGGCGACCAGTCCATCGACATCGAGGGCGAGGGCACGGCCGTGATCCGCCGCTCACCGCTCGGTGTGCTGCTGGGCATCATGCCGTGGAACTTCCCGTACTACCAGGTGGCCCGCTTCGCCGCGCCGAACCTCGCGGTCGGCAATACGATTCTGCTCAAGCACGCACCGCAGTGCCCCGAGTCGGCAGAGGCCATCGCGCGGATCTACCGCGATGCGGGCCTGCCCGAGGGGGCGTACATCAACGTGCGCCTGACCAACGAGCAGGCCGCTGACGTCATCGCTGACCCGCGCGTGCAGGGCGTCTCGGTGACCGGCTCCGAACGTGCGGGCTCGGCCGTGGCGGCGCTGGCCGGACAGCACCTCAAGAAGGTGGCGCTCGAACTGGGCGGCTCCGACCCCTTCATCCTGCTGTCGACGAATGATCTCGACGCCGCCGTCGAGGGCGCCGTCGCCGCGCGGCTCGACAACACCGGCCAGTCGTGCAACGCCGCCAAGCGCTTCATCGTGCACGAAGACCTCTACGACGCGTTCCTCGAGAAGTTCACCGCCGCGATGACCGCAGCCAAGACCGGCGATCCGTTCGCCGACGACACGGTGCTCGGGCCGCTGTCGTCGCTGGCGGCCGCCGAGCGGCTCGACGGCCAGGTGCAGCGTGCGATCGAGCAGGGCGCGACGCTGGTCACGGGTGGCACGCGCACGGGTGCCTTCTTCGAGTCGACCGTGCTCACGGACGTGACGGCGGAGATGGATGCCTTCCGCGAAGAGTTCTTCGGTCCGGTCGGCGTCGTCTACAAGGTCGAGAACGAGGACGAGGCCGTCGCGCTCGCCAACGACACGCCCTACGGGCTCGGCTCGTACGTGTACACGACCGATGCGGAGCAGGCAGTGCGCCTGGCCGACAAGATCGACGCCGGGATGGTGTTCGTCAACATCGTGCTCGCCGACGAGGCGGGGCTGCCCTTCGGCGGCGTGAAGCGCAGCGGCACCTCGCGCGAGATGGGCCTGCTGGCCGCCGACGAGTTCGTGAACAAGAAGCTTATCCGCGTGGCGGGGTGATCGCGGTTCTGCCGCTCGGTGAGCCCGTAAGGGCCCGGCGGTCGGATTCGCGGGATGATGGAGGCATGGACGAGCCGAATATCGTGACGACCCTCACTGAAGCGCAGTGCATCGGGCGGCTGGCGCAGCACGAACTCGGCCGGCTCGTGACACGGGTGACGGACGTGCTCGACATCTTCCCGGTGAACTACGCACTCGACGGGCACGACATCGTGTTCCGCACGGCCGAGGGCAGCAAGCTGTATGAGCTCACCGTGAACGACGAGGTGCTGTTCGAGGTCGATGCGTACACCGACGCCGACGCGTGGAGCGTTGTGGTGCGCGGACGCGCCCGCCGGCTGACCACCAGTGCCGAGGTCGCCGCGGCCGACCGGCTGCCGCTGGCGCCGTGGATCCCGACCCTGAAGTACAACTTCGTGCGCATCACCCCCACGAGCATGACCGGCCGCGCCTTTCCACGGGGCGAAGAGCCCGAGCGCTACGGCATCGCCGAGTACTGAGCGCGTTCGCGGGGGCTGTGCCCATGCCGTAGACTGGAAGACGCAGTGGAAGTCTGCATTCTTTTGTCGTGCCCGGCGCGCGGTGCGACGAGAGCGGCGCAGACACCTCGAGACCTCAAGGTCTCTAGGGCGGTAGCTCAATTGGCAGAGCAGCGGTCTCCAAAACCGCAGGTTGCAGGTTCAAGTCCTGTCCGCCCTGCGGCCCAGCGAACAGCTGGTGCATCCCAGTGATTCAGGTGGTTCGATGGTCCAGGACGAAACGGGTGGCGAAGTCGCCGTCGGCGGCGGCAGCGCGCGTGAGAAGAAGCCCAACTTCTTCCAGCGCATCGTCATCTTCATCCGTCAGGTCTTCGCTGAGCTGCGGAAGGTCGTCACCCCGACCCGGCAGGAGCTCATCAAGTTCACGGTCGTCGTGCTGATCTTCGTGCTCATCGTGATGGCCTTCGTGTACGGACTCGACATCGTCTTCGTGTGGCTTGCCGAGCAGGTGTTCGGCGTGCCGGGTGCGAGCTGAACGCGTCGCCACGCGTGAACGGAAGTGAATGAAGTGTCTGAACGATATGTCGGTGACGACGGCGACTGGGCAACGGCCGCCGAGCAGTCCAGCGAGGACGACGAGGCCCAGGAGGGCAACATCCTCGAGGCCGAGGAGCGGTCCGTCGAGGCCGCCGAGCAGGTCGCGATCCACGTGGTGGACGACGGCGACGAGCAGGATGTCGACGACCTGGACGACATCGACACAAACGACCCGGAGGCGGACGCGATAGTGAACGACGCGCTGAACATCGACGAGACGGTCGAGGCCGAGGCGGCAGCCGAAGTGCTGACCGAGTCGCTCGCGGAGCAGGTGGCCGAGGAGGCCGCCGCCCACGCCGACGACGTGGCGCCGTACGACGGTCCCGACATCAACGGTGACGAGGCCGACCCGTACGAGGCATACCGCGCCGAGCTGCGTCTGCTCCCCGGCAAGTGGTACGTCATCCACTCCTACGCGGGCTTCGAGCGCAAGGTGAAGGCCAACATCGAGCAGCGCAAGTCGACGCTCGAGGTCGAGGACGACATCTACCAGATCGAGGTCCCCATGGAGGACGTCGTCGAGATCAAGAACGGTCAGCGCAAGATGGTCACGCGCGTCCGGATCCCCGGCTACGTGCTCGTGCGCATGGAGCTCAATGAGGACACCTGGTCGGTCGTGCGGCACACGCCGGGCGTGACCGGCTTCGTCGGGAACGCCCACAACCCGACGCCGCTGCGCTTCGAAGAGGCCTTCAACATGCTCAAGAGCCTCGTCGAGGTGAAGGAGACCGCGCCGGCCAAGTCGGCCGCTTCGGCGAAGGGCGTGCCTGCTGCGTCGCGTGCGATCCCCGCCGAGGTCGACTTCGAGATCGGCGAGACCATCACCATCAAAGAGGGCTCGTTCGCGGGTCTGCCGGGCTCGATCAGCGAGATCAAGCCAGAGAGCGGAAAGCTCACCGTGCTCGTGTCGCTGTTCGAGCGCGAGACCCCCGTCGAGCTGTCGTTCGACCAGGTCACCAAGCTCTGACACCGCCACGCGCGCAGAAGTGCGTGCATGGGCAGGATGGCGTGCGGGATGTGCCTGTAGCATCCGTCATCGTGCACATCTCCGCGTTTCTGCGCGGCTTCGCCTCCTCCAGAGCGTGAGTGCGCCGAGCATTCGTCCACAAATCGGGGCGACGGCCGCCCGACGGCGTCACGACGCGCGACGCTCAGTGGATGACGGAGCTTCAGGAGGTCGTCCGCGAACAGGGCGGAGTCGCCCGTGTGTCGGTGCTGCGCACGCAGGGTGTCTCGCGCCGCACGATCGAAGGCGAGGTCGCCGCGGGTGCGCTGATCCGTCCGCGCACTGGGGGGGT
>NZ_JBKEAF010000005.1:0-3818 GCF_047971895.1 Microbacterium sp. | reverse complement strand
GTGGCGAGCTGCGCATCGACACCTTCGAGGGTTTCGACGACATGGGTATCGCCGAGGACGAACGCACCCTGGTGTTGCACGCCCAGATCACCACACCGGCGGGCCTGACCTTGATGGCGTCCGATACCCCGAGTTCGATGCCCTACCAGGACCCGGCGGGCCACTCCGTGTCGCTCAGCGGCGACGACGAGGCAGAGCTGCAGGGCTACTGGGATGCCCTTCTCGACGGCGGCACGGTTGTGCTGCCGTTCGTAACGCCGCACTGGGGCGGCCGCGTCGGAATGCTCAAGGGTCGCTTCGGCATCGACTGGATGCTCGCCCTCAACGCTGCCGACGCCCAAAATCCGGACGCCACGACGCACACGGCCACCCACACGGTGGACGGGACGCGCCAGGATTCACAGCAGCGGGTGTGAGCTGAATCCGTGATGCGAATTCACAGCATCAGTGATGCTATGGTCAAGAAATGAGAACGACCGTACGACTCGACCCCGAAGTGGCCGCGGCGGCGGAGCGGTTGCGCAAGGAACGGCACATCGGCCTCGGTGAGGCGGTCAACGAACTCGCGCGGGCCGGTCTCGCTCATCGTGAGCGGCCGACCGCGTTCAACCAGCGTACGGCCACGGTCGGCATTGCCGTCGACGTCACGAACATCGCCGAAACTCTCGAACTTCTGGACAAGCACGACGCCGAGAGCGCCCGTTGATCGTCGACGCGAACGTTCTGCTCTACGCCGTCGACGACCGCTCGCCGTTTCATCGGGATGCGCGAACGTGGCTCACCGCAGCGATGAACGGGTCCGAACGCGTTGGACTGCCGTGGGCCTCGCTGATGGCGTTCCAACGGATTATCACGCACCCCCGCGTGACCGCACAGCCTCTGAGTCCCGAGCAAGCGTGGGACTTCGTCACGGACTGGCTCGACTGCGAGCTGGCATGGATTCCCGTCCCCGGCGCCCAGCATCGGGACGTTCTCGGCACGCTCCTCATCGATGGCGGCTTGCACGGCAACCTCGTCACCGACGCGCACCTCGCCGCCCTCGCCATCGAGCACGGCACCGCAGTCTGCTCTTTCGATAGTGACTTCGCACGCTTCGAGAATCTGCGTTGGATCCACCCCACCCGATCCTGAGCCCCACATCCGAGAACCCGACTGCGATACGCGAGCGGCTCAGCCTCCACGCTCGGCACGCCATCCAGTCGCACGACCCACGAACGGAACACGTCAATCAGGGCGAGCGCACGCGGCGAGTGCGATGGTGATCCCCTCCGCGGTGGGCGTTGCCGAGACCCCGAACGTGTTCTCGAAGGCACGACTGTCGAACTGATACGGAGCGGTGTACTGATAGGCCATTTCCAGGGTCTCTCGCGCGGGAGTGCTGAACAGCGCGCCGAATCGCAGTGCGGCTATGCCCATCACTCCGATGGGTGCCGGACCACCTGCTGCGACGGCGAGGTACTCGCGGCCGGAGAGCGCAGGAGCGGTCGGCAGGTGCCAGGTGCCACCGCGAGCATCGTCGTTCGTCCCAAGCACAATCAGCCCGGCACCGATGTCGGGCGTGTAGCTCATCGAGTGCGGCTGATCCGCGTTGAAGAGCCACGACGGCTTCTTCCCGGCCGCAATCCTGTCGAGGGCAAAGGTGTTGAACACACTCGTGGACGCCCCGGGTCCGTAGAAGTCGGCGCTGCGACCGATCGTGACCGCAAGACCTCGCAAGCGCGCATCCTCCAGCATTTCCAGCGCGTGGGCGCGCACTCGCCCCTTTCTGCGTGCCGGTCGGACGGGGGTGTCCTCAGCCATCGGCCCTACGACGCGGCCGTAGGCGTAGACGTTGTCGAGGTAGACCAGATGGGTGCCGTTCTCGAGCGCAGCGTCGATGCAGGCGCGCACGATGAGCGGCCACTGACGCTCCCATACCCGAGCGTCGTACGGCAGGCCCGCGACGAGGTAGGCGACATCGGCGCCGCGCAGCACTTCAACAACCTGGTCGGGCGCGCGGAGATCCGCGATCGCCGACTGCGCCCCATCGATATCGGAGGGGCGACGCCCAACGGACATGGGAACGTGGCCGTGGTCGAGAAGTGCGCGCACGGTCTCGCGGCCGATCACGCAGCTTCCACCGAGCACCACGTGACGAAACTGGGGGGTCATGTCGACTCTCCTTCCTTTTTCCGGGCGGGGAAGAACTCTCGGGTCGCACTCTGCTGCGCGAGTCGTCGTAACCCGGCGAACAGGGGGTCGCCCAGCACGGAGCCGACGACCATCAGCTCTGCAATCCCGTCCGCACTGTTGCGGCCGGTGAGTGCGCGGAGGTCGGCCGCCGCCGCCGTTTCCGCGGCCACGGCGTACGCATCGAGGTACCCCTCGGGAGCATCGAAGCCGATCGTTCGCAGGCCGTCGACTGCCCGCGCGGCGGTGTCAACACCGGGGTTATCCACCGTCATCTGCCAGCCACGCGCTCGGGCGGCCGCGAGGATTCGATCCCGGGTAGCGGCGCTCGGCGCCGATTCGGTGGTGCGAGATGCCGCCATCGCGTGCTGTGCCACCCCGAAGGCCTCGGCAAGCGGCGTCTCCCGCGAGTCCGCTGCCGCGATGACCTCTTTCGCCGCGGCGATGCTCAGCCCGCCCGTTTCGAGCAGCGCTCGAATCAGCCGCACCCGCTGCACATGCTCATCCCCGTAGGCGACCTGATTGGGCGCCGAGCGGACGCCCTCGGGCAGCAGGCCCTCCCGCTGGTAGTACTTGACAGCGGACAGTGGAACACCGGCCCGACGCGCCATTTCGGATATTTTCACTATCGGATAGTATCAGTATCCGATCGGTGCACGCAATCGCACCTGGCAGACGCGAATCGCCCCGGCTCAGAGGTCGACGCTGTCGCCCGGGTCGAGCGCGTAGAACGTGCCGCCGCCCTGCTCGGTCGCCCACTGCAGCCGGGTGCGGTGCATGTCGCGCCCGATGACCGACAGCGTCATGTCGTGCGTGCCGAACGCGTGCTTCGGCTTCACCGCGAGCACGTAGTCCATGGCTTCGCCGATCTTGAGCCACGGGCCGCCCAGGGGCGCGGCGAGCAGTTGCACGTCGACGCCCTTCGGTACCGTGTACGAGTCGCCCGGGTAGTAGAGCGCGTCGTTGACGAGCACGCCCACGTTGTCGACGAGCGGAAGCGAATCGTGGATGACGATGTGCGTGCCGCCGAAGAACTCGAGCGTGAAAGGGGCGATCTCGACGGTGTCGCCCGGTGAGACCACGGTGATGTCGAAGCCGGAGGCCGCCTTGGCGACGCCTTCGGGGCCGAGGATCGGGATGCCGGGGGCCGCCGTGCGGATGCGGTCCAGATGCTCGGGGGTCCAGTGGTCGGCATGCTCGTGGGTGAGCACGACGGCGACCGTGCCGGTGAGACCGTCGAGGGGGATCGTGAAGCTTCCGGGGTCGATGATCAGCAGGCTGCCGCCGATCTCGACTCGCAGTCCGGCGTGCTCGAGTTTTGTGACGCGCATGCTTCGAGTCAACCCGCGCGGCGTCGCGGATGCAACAGCTGCGCGATTTTGTCGAGTGTGGGGCCTCATGGCATACTTGAACGGTTGTCGACGGCCCCATCGTATAGCGGCCTAGTACGCCGCCCTCTCACGGCGGTAACGCGGGTTCGAATCCCGCTGGGGTCACAGTGAGAAAACCCCCGCTCAGGCAGGGGTTTTCTTCTTTTCTGCGAGCGGCCGCTTCGAGGCGCTACGCGGCCTTTGGCAACATCCGATTGCATCGCTGCCTGGTCGAGCGCCGTGGCAACGCCGTCGAGGTCGTCGTCGAACAGGTCGGTG
>NZ_JBKEAF010000109.1:0-8485 GCF_047971895.1 Microbacterium sp. | reverse complement strand
TCGGGGCTCATGTTGCCGATGGTGGCGCGGTTGGCCAGCGGAACGGATGCCACGCCTTCGCCGTAGAACTCGACGAACTTGCCGACCACGCCGTGCTCGCGCAGCATGTCGGTGATCGTGAGCACGACGTCGGTCGCGGTGACGCCGGCTGGGATCGCGCCGGTCAGCTTGAAGCCCACGACGCGCGGGATGAGCATCGACACGGGCTGGCCGAGCATCGCCGCCTCGGCCTCGATGCCGCCGACGCCCCAGCCGAGCACGCCCAGTCCGTTGACCATCGTGGTGTGCGAGTCGGTGCCGACGCATGTGTCGGGGTACGCCTGCAACGCGCTGCCGTTGGCGCGGTCGTAGATGACCTTCGCCAGGGGCTCGATGTTCACCTGGTGGACACTGCCGGTGCCGGGCGGCACTACCTTGAAGTCGTCGAACGCGGTCTGGCCCCAGCGGAGGAACTGATAGCGCTCGCCGTTGCGCTCGTACTCGATCTCGACGTTGCGCTCGAGCGCGTTCTCGGTGCCGAACAGGTCGGCGATGACGGAGTGGTCGATGACCATCTCGGCGGGCGAGAGGGGGTTGATCTTGTTCGGATCGCCGCCCAGGGCCGTGACGGCCTCGCGCATCGTGGCCAGATCGACGATGCACGGTACGCCGGTGAAGTCCTGCATGACCACCCGGGCCGGGGTGAACTGGATCTCGGTGTCGGGCTCGGCCGCGGCATCCCAGTTGCCGAGCGCTTCGATCTGCGCCCTCGTGACGTTCTTGCCGTCCTCGGTGCGCAGCAGATTCTCGAGCAGCACCTTGAGGCTGAACGGAAGCTTCTCGTAGCCCGCGACCGTGGCGATGCGGAAGATCTCGTAGTCGGTGCTGCCGACCGTCAGGGTGCTCTTGGCACCGAAGCTGTCAACCGTGGACACGTCTGGCTCCTTCGTCGGCGGCGGGGCGGGAACGTCTGCGCTCCGGCAACCCCATCCTCCCCCCGTCTCCGCGGCATGGCTAGTCAGGTTCCCCTAACCCGCTTCCCCTGCCGCGTTGGGAGGAATTTATCTTGATGTCAAGATAAATATATCACTCTGGAGGGCGCTCCGACCCACCGCCACGGGGATTCAGCGCGCGGACGGCGAGCCACGTCACAGCGACCAGCGGTGCGAACAGCGGGATGCCCATCACCAGCTTCGTGGCCGCCAGCGCCCCGGTCAGCGCGACCTCGTCGGGCGAGCCCGGAACCGCGCCACCGGCAGCGAAGTACAGCGGCAACTGCACCGCCAGCCGCAGCGCGAACAGGGCGGCCCAGGCGATCGACAGCCAGAAGTACACCCGCCGCTTGCGACGATCGGTGCGCCACTCTGTGCGCTCGCCCATGAGGAAGCCCGCCGCCAGCCCGATCAGCGGCCAGCCGATCACGGCGGACACGAGCAGTACCGTGCCGTATGCGCCGTTGGTGACGAAGCCGAGCACGAAGTTGTCTTGGGCGCGGCCCGTCCACAGCGCGAGCGCGGCGGCGGCCCCGGTGGCGATCAGGCCGCCGAGCGCGGCGCTCGGCGGAGACTTCGCCGCCAGTCGCACCACGGTGAAGACGACGGCCAGGCCGACCGAGATCGCCAGGGCGAGCAGCAGGTGCTGCGCGACGGTGTAGATGACGAGGAAGGCGAGGCTTGGTAGCACCGATTCGAGAACTCCGCGCCAGCCGCCCATCGCCCGCCACACGACGTGACCGGTGGTCGCTTCGGCAGCCGGATCGAGCCCGGCCTTACGTGCGGCGGCGCCGAGCGCCGCACCGAGGATGTCGGACGCGGCGCCCGACTCCTCCTCGCCCTCGGGTCTGCTCACGCCGATCCCGGGGTCGCCGGCATGCGCAGCGGGATCAGGTCCCGGGGCGGCATGGGCGACCCGCCGCGGACGACGACGATCGAGCGGAACAGGTCCTCGACACGAGCGGCCGCCTCCGGATCGGACGCAGCGGCGCCGCCGATGACACCACGCAGAAACCATCGGGGTCCGTCCACGCCAATGAAGCGTGCGAGCCGGCGGCCCGGCTTGCCGCCGTCGGCTGCGGCCACGGGAACCTCGGCGAGCAGCTCGAGACCGAGCGGGCCCTCCCGCTCCTCGACGCGGCCGCCCTGCTGGCGCACCTGCTCGCGGATCTGGTCGCGGGTCTCGGCCCACAGGCCGGTCGTGCGCGGGGCGGCGAACGGCTGCACCTGGATCGTGGAATCGGCGTAGTCGAGCCCGACGGCGACGATGCGCTTGGTCTGCTCCTCGACCTCGAGCCGGAGGTTCAGCCCTTCGCGAGGCAGGATCTTGATGCCGCCGAGGTCGATGTAGGGGCGCACCGGGTTCGCCTCGGACACGTCGAACGGCCCGGTGATCGCTCGATCGGCCCGCGCTGGCGAATCGATCTGCGTCGGCGCGTCGACCGGTGCCGGTGTCTGCTCGTCACTCATCGGAGTGCTCCCTTCTGCTCGGGTGTGCCCTGATAGCCCGTCGAGCCGAACCCGTCCTGCCCGCGTACGCTGTCGGGCAGCTCGGCGACCGGGACGAAGTTCGTGCGCAGCACCGGCATCACGATCAGCTGCGCGATGCGATCGCCCACGGCGATGTCGTAGGCCTCTTCGGCGTCGGTGTTCAGCAGTGCGACCCGGATCTCGCCGCGGTAGCCGGCATCCACCGTTCCTGGCGAGTTCACGATCGTGATGCCGTGCCGGGCGGCCAGCCCGCTGCGCGGAACGACGAACGCGGCGTACCCGTCGGGAAGGGCGATGCGCACACCCGTCCCGACCAGCGCACGCTGCCCGGGCTCGAGCCGCACCGCTTCGGCGGCGACGAGATCGGCACCGGCGTCTCCCGGGTGAGCGTAGGCGGGCGGTTCGGGTGCGACAATGGGAACATCGACGGTTTCGGGCACTCATCGAGGGTAATGCAGAACAGCACGCAGGGCACTCATCCGACTCATAGCGCGCACGCGCCCGCGCAGGTCACGTATCGGGAGCGATTGACTCCCTCGCTGGGGGTTTTCATGGCCGCCGTGATCGTCGCGCCGATGGCGATGCTGGTGCTCGTGCGGGTCGATCAGATCGTCGCGTTGGCGATCGGCGTGCTCGTCGCGGTCCTCGTGATCGTGCTGCTGATCGTGACGTCGCCGGTGATCGCGGTCAGAGGCGAATGGCTGTATGCGGGTCGCGCGCGCATCGACGCGCGGTATCTCGGTCACCCGGAGCAGCATCGCGGGCCCGACGCCCGGAGGCGCCGCGGCACGGACTTCGATCCGCGGTCGTGGCATCTGATCCGCGGCGGCGTCGACGGTGTCGTGACAGTGCCCGTGGAGGATCCCGCCGACCCCGTTCCGGTGTGGGTGCTGTCGTCGCGGACGCCAGATCGTCTCGCGGCCGCGATCGACGCGGCGCGGGTCAGGCGGCGCACTCCCGGCAGATGAAGCCGTCGGGGCCCTCGTGGTCGACCTGGGAGCGGTGCTTGACCAGGAAGCAGCTCATGCACGTGAACTCGTCCTCCTGCGGGGGAAGCACGACGACGTCGAGTTCGAGGTCGGAGAGGTCCGCTCCGGGCAGCTCGAACCCCGACGGGTTGTCTGCGTCTTCGACGTCGACCGAACCCGAGAGCTTGTCGGGAACGCGCTCCTTGAGCGCCTCGATCGACTCGCTCTCGTCTTCGCTCTTACGAGGTGCGTCGTAGTCGGTAGCCATGCGTGATCGTCTCTTTTTCTCGTGCTCGGGGGCCCGTGCGCAGTCGGTCGGGCGGCGATAGTCTGCACGACGGCGTTCTATTGTGCAAATGCGCGTTCGGGTGTGTCGCGGATGAAACTCGCGGCGCGCCCACGTTATTCCGGGATGTCGGTGACCGACGTGGCACCATGGGCGCAAACCAACCGGAGAGGCAGTCGCATGGAGCAGCTCAAGGTCATCGGAACCGAGGACGACACCCTCGTCCTGGCGACCGAGTCGGGCGATCGCTTCGCGCTCCCGCTGGACGAGGTGCTCAGGGCGGAGACGCGCCGTGCTCGGCAGCATCGCGATCCAGAGGCGACCGCGAACAAGCCGAGCCCCCGAGAGATCCAGGCGCACATCCGCGCCGGCCTGTCCGCGCAGGACGTCGCGGATCTGCTCGGTGCGCGTGTCGAGGACGTGGCCCGGTTCGAAGGACCCGTGCTCGCCGAGCGCGAGCACATCGTCGGCCAGGCGCTCGCCGTCCCTGTGCTGCTGGCAGGCGATCTCGAGCACGAGGGGCTCCCCTCGTTCGGCACGGCGATCCGCGGCAAGCTCGCAGAGGCCGGTGCCGTGGGCGAGCGCTGGACCAGCTGGAAGGAAGAGTCCGGCTGGGTGGTCAAGCTCGAGTTCACCGCCGGCGAGGTCGATCGTGACGCACGCTGGGGCTTCGAGCCCAAGCGCAGCACCCTTACGCCTCTCAACTCCGAGGCCGTGCAGCTGTCCCGGCAGGGCCCGCTTCCCGAAGGGCTGATCCCGCGCCTGCGAGCAGTGGACACGCCGCCGACGATGAAGGACGACTCGCGGTTCGACAGCGGTGCGTTCGGCCCGCGTCGGATTCCGGAGCCGGCCGCCGACCTCGAGGCACCGCCGATGACCGAGCCGACGACGGCCGCGGTGCATGCCGCGGCGATCAAGCGCGCACCCGACACGAACGCCACCAGTGCCGAGACAGCGGACCTGCTCGAGGCGCTGCGGCGCCGCCGCGGTGAGCGCGAGCCGCAGCCGCAGGCGTCTCACGACGACGACGCGCACACACCCATCGCGCTGTTCGACGCCCTCGAGCCCGGTTATGACGACGCGGTGGAGCAGGGTGCCGACCAGCCCGACGAGCCCACCCGCGAACCGGCGACCGTGGCGGCCGGCGAATCGGGACGACGCAAGGGCCGATCGGCGATGCCGTCCTGGGACGAGATCGTCTTCGGTGCTCGGTCCGACGACTTCTGACGCTCAGGCCTGTGCGAACGCGCCGAGGCCGATGAGCGGCACGGCGCGCTCCTCGTCGGTGAGCGAGCCGTGCTGGCCGACCATGTGCTGTGCAGATGTATCGTTGACGCGATCGTCGTAGTACGCGATCCGGGCACGGGCCGCCACCACGACGTCGCCGATCCGAGGTCTCACCTCGGGATCGACCCGCCCGAACAGACCGGCATCGATCGCCTCCGCACGCGTCAGCACCCACGAGCGCTCACCTTCGGACGCGCGCCAGCGGCAGATCACCTCATCGAGCGCCGCCTCGTCGTCGACGTACAGGTGCAGCACGCGCGGCTCTCCCCCGAGATGCCGCACACCATCGAGCAGCGCGTCGCCGGTGCCCAGCAACACGTGCCGGTGCCGTGGCACATCGACCATCCCATGGTCGGCGGTGGCCAGCACCCCCACGCCGCGCCGGGCCGCCTGCGCGTGCAGCGCCGCCGCCGCGGCATCCAGCTTCTCCAGCGCCGCTGCCCACTTCTCGGACTCCCACCCGTGTGCGTGGCCGATGCGGTCGAGATCCGGGTGATACAGGTAGACGAGGGCGCCGGGATGCGACGCGGCCGCCTCCACCGCGGCCTCCACCCGCTCGGCGAGATCGTCGATCCCGATGAACTGGCCGCCGCGGAAGGCGGCCGTCGTGAAGCCTGTCCCCCGGTACTGGCTGCGCGTGACGACGACGCACGCCCGGCCGCGCACCGACTCACGCTCGAACACGGTGTCGCTACGCTGCCAGATCAGCGGGTCGAGCCCCGAATCCTCCCAGCCCGACAGCTGGTTGGCCATGACGTCCGAGCCGGGAACGCGCACGCGATACCCGACGATGCCGTGCTCGCCGGCCGGCCTAGCGGTCATCAGCGAGGTCAACGCGGTCGCCGTCGTCGACGGGAACGTCGTGTGTGCGACGGACCTCTTCGTGAGCCGATCGGCGAGGAAGCGCGCATGCCCCCGACGGGACGACAGGTTGCGGGCGCCCAGACCGTCGACCATCAGCACGATGCCGCTGCGCGCAGGCGGGAACCACCCTGTGTCGTCACCGTCCACGGCGGCGATCACGTTGGGCCACACGTCGGTGAGGCGCCGGGTGTGCGCGGGCTCCGCGGGTAGGCTGAACGGCATCCGAGCAAGTCTCGCACACGCCTCGCGAGGCGCGCACGCGACCCGGACCCCGACCCTCCCGAGACACGGAACCGCATGCCCGAACGACCCTCGCCGCAGCCGATCCACGAACGCATCGAAGACGTCGACGTCTCCGCCGAGATGCAGGGATCGTACCTCGAGTACGCGTACTCGGTGATCTACTCGCGTGCCCTGCCCGATGCGCGCGATGGCCTCAAACCCGTGCAGCGTCGCATCCTGTACCAGATGGCCGAGATGGGGCTGCGCCCCGACCGCGGGCACGTCAAGAGCGCCCGCGTGGTCGGCGAGGTCATGGGCAAGCTGCACCCGCACGGCGACGCGGCCATCTACGACGCCCTGGTGCGACTCGCGCAGCCGTTCTCGCTGCGCGTGCCACTCGTCGACGGTCACGGCAACTTCGGGTCGCTCGACGACGGGCCGGCCGCATCGCGATACACCGAGGCGCGTCTCGCTCCTCCGGCGCTGGCGCTCACCGAGCACCTCGACGAGGACGTCGTCGACTTCATCCCGAACTACGACGGCCAGTTTCAGCAGCCCGAAGTGCTGCCCGCGGCGTTCCCGAACCTGCTGGTCAACGGCACGAGCGGAATCGCCGTCGGCATGGCCACGAACATGGCGCCGCACAATCTCATCGAGGTCGTCAGCGCCGCCGTGCACCTGTTGGCGCACCCCGAGGCGACGCTCGAAGAGCTCATGGAGTTCGTGCCGGGACCCGACCTGCCCGGCGGCGGTGTGATCGTCGGCCTCGACGGCATCAAGGATGCGTACGCCACCGGGCGCGGCACGTTCCGCACCCGCGCGAAGACGAGTGTCGAGCAGATCGGTCCGCGGCGCACAGCCATCGTCGTCACCGAGCTGCCGTATCTGGTCGGCCCCGAGCGCGTGATCGAGAAGATCAAGGACGCGGTGGGGGCGAAGAAGCTCACCGGCATCTCGGATGTCACCGACCTCACCGACCGCAAGAACGGGCTGCGCCTGGTCATCGGGATCAAGACCGGCTTCGACCCGCAGGCAGTGCTGCAGCAGCTCTACCGGCTGACCCCGCTCGAGGACTCCTTCGGCATCAACAACAACGCCCTGGTCGACGGGCAGCCGCAGACGCTCGGTCTGAAGCAGCTGCTGCGGGTCTACCTCGACCACCGGCTGCGCGTCGTCACCCGGCGAAGCGAGTACCGGCTCGCCCGCAAGCGGGAGCGCGTACACCTCGTGGAGGGGCTGCTCATCGCGATCCTCGACATCGACGAGGTCATCCAGGTCATCCGCACCTCCGACGACGGCGAACAGGCACGCGCGCGCCTGCAGAGCGTGTTCGATCTCTCCGAGCGGCAGTCGGAGTACATCCTCGAGCTGCGCCTGCGGCGACTGACGAAGTTCTCCAGGCTCGAGCTCGAAGCAGAGCGCGACGCGCTGCACGCCGAGATCGCCGCGCTGGTCGAACTGCTCGGCGACCCGTCGCTGCTGCGGCTCGAGGTCGCCGGCGAGCTCGAGGCGGCTGCCGACGCGTATGGCACCCCGCGTCGCACCCTGCTGCTCGACGGCGGCCCCGTCGCGGCGCGTCCAGCGCGTGGCGCCGCGCCCGACCTGCAGATCGCCGACGCGCCGTGCCGCGTGATCCTGTCGGCAACCGGTCGTATGGTGCGGGTGCCGCTCGACGAAGACGGCGGGGGCATCGTGCCGCCGGCGCGCCGGGCGAAGCACGATGCCGTGCGCTCGTCGGTGGAGACGACCACGCGCGGCGATCTGGGCGCGGTCACCAGCACGGGCCGGCTCGTGCGCTTCTCCCCTGTCGACCTGCCCGCGGTTCCAGGCAACTCGGTGCAGCTGTCGGCAGGCACGCCCGTCGACCAGTATCTCGGCCTCGCGCCGGGAGAGCACGTCGTCGCACTCGTGCCGCTCGCCGGCGACCCGCCGTTGGCACTGGGCACGGCGCAGGGCATCGTCAAGCGCGTCGCCGCGGCAGAGCTGGGTGCCAAGCACGATGTCGAGATCATCGCGCTCAAGCCCGGTGACCGCGTCGTCGGCGCCGATGTCGCGCCCGATGGAGGCGAGCTGGTGTTCGTCACGAGCAACGCCCAGCTGCTGCGCTTCGATACCGCCGCGGTGCGACCGCAGGGGCGCAGCGCGGCGGGAATGGGCGGCATCCGCGTCGCCGACGGTGAACGGGTGGTGTTCTTCGGTGTCGTGCCACCTGCGGAGGACGACACCGTCGTGGTCACGATCGCCGGTTCGTCGCTGGCGCTGGCCGGTGCGGACGCGGGCTCGGCGAAGGTCACCACGCTAGCGGAGTTCCCCGCCAAGGGGCGCGCGACGGCCGGAGTGCGTGCGCAGCGGTTGCTCAAGGGCGAAGACACCCTCACGCTGGCCTGGGTGGGAAC
>NZ_JBKEAF010000056.1:0-3243 GCF_047971895.1 Microbacterium sp. | reverse complement strand
TTTTTTTACATTCTGTAATTTTAGCTAAAGTTTTAAATATAAAACCCGAAATGGTTGCCGGTCATTCTTGAGGCGAATTTTCAGCTTTAGTAATTAATGGCACTCTCTCATTTGAAGATGGTTTACAATTAGTTTCTAAAAGAGCTATGGCAATGCAAAAAGCATGTGAAATAACTCCATCAACCATGGCTGCTGTCTTAAATTTAGAAGATACAATAGTCGAAAAAATTTGTGCTTCTATCAATGGAATTGTAGTTGCTGCCAATTATAATTGCCCTGGACAATTAGTTATTTCCGGAGAACTAAAAGCAGTTGAAGAAGCTTGTGAAAAACTAAAAGAAGCCGGAGCTAAACGTGCTTTAATTTTACCCGTTGGAGGCGCCTTCCACTCACCTATGATGGAACCTGCTCAAGAAGAACTAGCAACTGCTATTGAAGCAACTATTTTTAGTCAACCTAACTGCCCTGTATATCAAAATGTAACGGCTACTGCTGTTACTAATCCAAATGAAATTAAACAAAACTTAATAGCTCAGCTAACTGGTGCTGTTAAATGGACGCAGTCTATCAACCAAATGATTACTGATGGAGCTACCAATTTTACAGAAGTTGGTCCTGGAAAAGTTTTAGTTGGATTGGTTAAAAAAATAAATACTGATGTAGAAACTATTTCAGCCTCATTTATTGCTAAAGAATAAAGGGAAAGTTTTGTTTTCTAATTAAACAATAAAAACAAACCTACTAATTACTAAACTGTATCAATAAAACTTTTTTCTGTTCTATTAAAAATAACCAACCCTACTAAAAACACAACTATTGCAGTTATTATTGTGTAAAGCAAACCATAAATAGAAATAGTTCCTTCATTTAGCAAAATATACCGCGCAGTTTCAACTACATAAGCTAAAGGATTATATTCTATAAGCCAACCTATTTGGGGTAATTTTTCTTTTACTAATGCCATCGGATACATTACTGCCGATATATACATAAGTAGCTGAACTCCAAACCCTACTAAAAATGACAAATCACGATATTTAGTAACCATAGAAGATATTATCATACCTAAACCTAAGCCCAAAACTCCCATTATAATAATTAAAAAAGGGAAAAATATTAGTTTATAGTCTAGTGTATTTGACATTCCTTTAATTATATAAAAGATATAAAATCCAATAAAAATTAAAAATTGAATACCTAACTTTATCAAATTAGTAATTACAGTTGCCATAGGCATAATTACTCTAGGAAAATAAACCTTTCCAAAAATTCCAGCATTCTTTTTAAAGGTATCGGAAGTTTCGTTTAAACAAGCTGTAAAATAATTCCAAACAATAATTCCTGCTAAGTTAAATAAAAATGAAGGTGTTTTTCCTGTTTCAATTCCCGCTACATTATTAAAAATTATGGTAAATATAACAGCTGTAAACAAAGGCTGAATAAAATACCACAATGGACCTAATATTGTTTGCTTATAAACAGTAACTATATCGCGTTTAACAAATAACATTAATAAATCTCTATAACGCCAAACTTCTCTTAAATTAAGTGAAAAATTAGAATACTTAGGTTTTATTTCAAACAGCCAATCATTATCAATTGCCTTTTTCTTATTCATTTATTTAGATTTTCATTTTTTCAAATTTAATTTATTTTTTATTTATACACGTAATTTTCAAATCTTTATTGCTTTATAAATATTATGCAATTAAAAAAATAAGTTTCTGGAGTTTATTTTCTTACAAACTATTGTAATTTTGCAAAAAAAAATGTTTTCCTTTTTAAAATCTAAGCCTAAGTTAGCAGACTTAATTCCGTTCAATTATATTGATATCCATTCGCATATTTTACCTGGAATAGACGATGGATCAAAAAACATTGAGTCTACTGAATTTCTTCTAAATAAAATGATTTCACTAGGTTTTTCTAAAATTATTACTACACCACACACCATTACAACTATTTGGGACAATACTAATGAAACTATTCTAGAAGCTCAAGATAAAGTTATTACAGAATTACCTTCTTTAAGCCAACAAGTTCAATTACGAGCAGCTTCTGAATATATGATAGATGAAGGTTTTTTAAAACTATTAAAAAATAAAACCTTATTAACCTTAAAAGATAACTATGTTTTAGTTGAAATGTCATATTTGAATCCGCCAATAAATTTGTACGATATTTTATTTGAATTACAAGTTGCCGGTTACATTCCGGTTTTGGCTCATCCGGAACGTTATAATTTTTACCATCGTGAATTTAAACAATATGAAAAACTAAAAAAAGCTGGTTGTTTATTCCAAATAAATTTACTTTCTACTACCGGATATTATGGAGAATCTGTATGCGTAACAGCCGAAAAACTTTTAAATTTAAATATGATTGATTTTTCCGGATCAGATATTCATCATCAAAATCATATAAAAGCATTTCAAAATAAGTTACAAATAAAAAGTATTACTTCTCTAGAAAAAGCTATGAACGGTAATTCTTTTTTTAAATAGGTAAACTTTAGTGCACAACCAAAAATCTTTTTATTAATTTATGAAGTTAATTTAAAAAAACTAATAATCTAATAGTTATTTTTGTCGCGTACCATAGGTAAAACAAAAAATTACTACTATCGGTTCGCGTGTATGTGTCAGGAGCGGATTTATAAGCCGTAACTTTCAATTTTGCACTGACGTAAGCAAAACCATTTTTTATTTGCTAATTTACACTTTTTAAGCGAATAAAAAATGTTTATAGCGACATAGAAAACCGAAACTTCGATTTAGCACTTCACCCTCTCTTGCACATACACGATGTTGGCAGTAGTGTTATTTTTCAATCCGTTTTTTAAGTTCAGAGTTCATATTTTCAAATCCTTTTTTTGTGTTGTCTAAATTAAAGAACCGAACTAAAACGCATTCAAATTTTTCACTTTGTTTGAAAGTTGTAGTTCCGTTTTTATTGTCAATAAGTTCAAAAGTATGCGTTCCGTCAAAAAGTCCACCGATTATAAATTTCCCTTTCCATTTTAGCTTTTTATTTTCTTCACACTCCAAAACGGTTGGTTTAAATGTCATTTTCGAGGAATTTTCGGGCTGGATAACTACTTCTAGTCTTTCGCCAATTTTTAGTTTTCCTTCAAACTTTTTAATGAACGGATTCCAATTTGGATATTCATTTTGATTGGTTAAAATCTTCCAAATTTTTTCAGGATTTGCGTTTATCGTGATTTCTGTTTTTATTTCCTTTGTC
>NZ_JBKEAF010000030.1:0-12030 GCF_047971895.1 Microbacterium sp. | reverse complement strand
GCGACGAGTTCACCGACGCGCAGGTGAGCGCCGAACATCACGCGGATCGAGAGTGTCCACTGCTCCGGCATGGCGTTGACGATGGCGGCGAGCGCCTCCGGCGTCATGTAGGGGCGCTCAGGGTGAGCGACAGACCCGGCACCGACGATCTGGCAGGGGTTCGACCGGATCAGCCCATCACGCACGGCGGTCTGGAGGATGGAGCGCAGGAGCGTGTACGCCTGCCGGAGCCGCGATTCACCCGTGGGGACGGGCGGGGCCTCCGAGGGCTCGACGCCCCGCCGCTTCGCCGTCTCCAGCACCTTGCGCCGCGCCTCCTCCGCACGCAGTTTCAACGTGGCGGCGAGGTCCTTGCGCGCCCGGCTGTACCAGGACCGTACGACGGCGGGCGTGATGGACGAGAGCGCGTGATCGCGGAGCGGCGAGAGGAGCCCGGCGAGGAGGTCCTCGTTGTTCGCGCACGTCTTCGGCGCGAGTCTGCCCCGTGAACCGCCGTTCCCTACCCACTCCATCGCGTAGGGCCCGAACGGCGCATCTCCGGCGCGGTGGTCACGGTAGGTACCGCGCATCCGGTCGGCGCGGATTCCGGCGAGGTAGTCGAGGGCGTCGCGCTTCGTCTCGAAGGTGCTCGGGGCGATCATGGATCGGCCCGCAGGGTCACCGTCGAGGGGCGGGCTGGCCTACCCGGCTGATCCGCCCCTCGCGTGGTTCACACGCGATCGATGAGCCAGGCAGACCTTCTCGCGGTCGTGCAGCGCGATCACCTGCTCGACGGTCAGGAACTCCGTCATCGGAGCGCGAGCGCGTCAAGGGCACCGCGCCAGCGAGCGGCCTGGCGTGCACCTGCCGCAACGACCCGCTCATCTGCGGGAGCGGCACCGATCATCGGAGCGACCGGCATGTCACCGCCCTCGACAGCCATTCGGCTGAAGAACCTCCGCATGGTCGATTGGGAGACGGGCTTCGTGGACTGAACGTTCGGAGGCGTGTCTCCGCGGGCTTCCGCCCACGGGTCCTCACCGTGCGTCCGGACACTCAGGGCACGTCCATCGTCACGGCCATAGAACGCGTACACGGCGTCGATGAGCGCTCGTTGCTCGGGCGTGAGGTCTTCACCATCTGCGGGGACCACGTAGTCGGAGTAGCGGCCAGCGGCCCACACCTGCCGGACGACGGGGCCCTTGACCCAGGCCTCGATCTCGTCGCTGAAGAGGGGCTTCCCGGTCCACGCGAGCGACCACGCCTGCGAGTAGTAGAGCAGTTTCTGGAGGTGCATCTCTCCGTACACCGACTTGGTGCGAAGGTAGTCTGCGACCTTGATTGCGTTCGTCATGGGTTCCACCTCCTCAGGTGAGTCAGACCTAACACTATGTCACCTACCTCTGACAACGCTGTAGGGTGCGCCGACCTTCCCGGCTCCACATCGGTCAGCGGTCCTGGTCGCCCGCCTGAGCGACACCGCTGCGGTGCGCATCGGCGTCGACGAGGTGATCGCCTGCGACCACGAGCTCGCTGCGAAGGCTGCCGCCGTCGGGCTGCGAGCGAGCGCACCCGGCACCTGATGCCTACAGCCCCGCCAGTTCGGGCAGCAGCGCCTTGGCGATGAGGAAGTAGATCACCAGGCCCGTGCCGTCGACGATCGTCGAGATCATCGGGGCGGATGCCACGGCCGGGTCGACACGGGTCTTCTTGAGCACCAGCGGGAGGATGGATGCCACGAACGCCGACCAGAGAACGATCGCCACGATCGTGAGCACGACGGTGAGCACGACTGCCCAGCCGACCCCGAGCAGGAACGCGCGGATGAGCCCGGTGATCGCCATCGTCAGCGCGACGAGCAGCGCCGAGGTCATCTCCTTGCTGAGCACGCGCCCCACGTCGCGCATGCGCACCTGCCCGGTTGCGATGGCCCGCACGAGCGTCGTGGTGATCTGTGTGCCGGTGTTTCCGCCGGTGCCGATGAGCAGCGGGATGAAGAAGGCCAGTGCGACGACGGCATCCAGCTCGTCCTCGAAGATCTGCATAACGGTTGCGGTATATGCCGACGCGACGAACAGGATCAGCAACCAGACGATGCGCTTGCGCCACAGCAGCCACGGCGACGCGCGCAGGTACGGCGTGTCCAGCGGCTGCGAACCGCCCTGCAGCTCGGCGTCCTCGGTCGCCTCCTCCGCGGCGATGTCGGCGGCCGCGTCGGCGGTGAGCACCCCGAGCAGGCGGTTCTCGGCATCCACCACCGGGATCGCCAGCAGACGGTACTCCCGCAGCGTCCGCGCCGCGTGCTCAGAGTCGTCCAGCGGTGCGACCGCCAGCACGTCCGGGTCCATGAGCTCCGAGACGGGCGTTCCGGCCGGCGCGAGCACCAGGTCGCGGAACGCGAGCACCCCGACCAGCCGCCGATCACCGTCGACCGCATAGACGTAGCCACCCGACTGCGAATCGATGCGGCGATGGGTTGCCTCGGCCCGCAGACCCGCCACGGCCTCCGCCGCCTCCGCGTCGGCGGCGACGGTGAGCACCTCGGGCACCATGTGCGCCGCGGCCGCGTCGTCGGGCCATGCCAGCAGCGCGTGCAGCACATTGGCCTGCGTCAGCGGCACCGCCGCCAGCAGCGGCTCGCGCTCGGCGGGCTCGAGCTCGCGCAGCACCTCTGCGGCATGGTCGGAGTTCAGCGCGTCGAGCACGATGCCCGCGCGGGCCGGTGCGATGCCGATGAGCAGGTCGCCGGCGGCATGCGGCTGCAGCGTCGACACGAGCTCCTCGCCGGTGTCGGCGTCGAGCAGGTCGCCCAGGCGACGCCGTTCGTCGGGCTCGAGCAGCGCCAGCTGCCCGGTGCGTTCACCCGGATCGGTCACGGCCTCGAGCCACGACTCCAGGGCGTCCGGCGTACCGGCGGCGAGCACCTGGGAGAGGTCGGTGGGGCGGACACCGGACGCGCTGAGGGGAGCCATGCCTGCATTATCCCCGTCGCAGGTGTCCACCGCGCGTCGAGACGTGCGTTCCGCGCATTCGCACGTGCGCACCGCGCCGGTCGACGCGCACAGGGCACGTCTCGCGATCAGGCGGCGGTGCGGGACGCGGCGGAGGAGCGCACGGCACCCATGCTCGCCAGGACGACGAGGGCGATGCCGACGATCTCGAGCCAGCTCAGGTGCTGCCCGAGCAGCACGAACCCGGCGAGGGCGGCGGTCGCGGGCCCGAGGCTCATGAGAACGGCGAAGGCGGATGCCTGCAGTCGCCGCAGTGCGAGCAGCTCGAGGGCATACGGGATCGTCGAGGAGAGCACCGCCACGGCGGCCCCAAGGCCGATGATCATGGGGTCGAGCAGGGCGGCACCGGCATCCATGATTCCGAACGGGAGCGAGACGAGCGCACCGACGGTCATCGCCAGGGCGAGTCCGTCGAGGCGTGGGAACGCCCGCCCGACGCGCGCCGATGCGAGGATGTAGAAGGCCCAGCTCGCTGCCGCCGCCAGCGCGTAGAGCACGCCGATCGGGTCGAGCCGGTCCCAGCCGCCGCCCGCAAGTGCGGCGGCTCCGGTGAGCGCCAGCAATGCCCACAGCCAGGCCGACGCTCGGCGCCTGACGATGATCGACAGGGTCAGCGGCCCGAGCACCTCGATGGTGACCGTCACGCCCAGTGGCAGCCGCTCCAGCGCCAGGTAGAAGAAGCCGTTCATGACGGCGAGCACGAGCCCGAAGCCGACGACGGCGGTCCAGCTGCTGCGATGGTGGCCGCGCAGCGCGGGGCGCGCGATGATCAGCAGCAGCGCAGCGGAGAACACCAGCCGTAGCATGACCATGCCGAGGGGGCCGGCGTTCGGGAACAGCGTCGTCGCGATGGCCGCGCCGACCTCTTGGCACACGAGGCCGAGGACGACGAAGCCGACCGCGAAGCCGGCGTTGCGGGTCACGACTCGGGCAGCGGGCAGATCGCCGCTTCGGCGATCTGGGTGTGGTACTGCTCGGCGGTCCACGGCAGGCCGAACTCCGGAGCCGTCTGGCCCGGCGCCGCCGGAGCCTTGGATGCGATGGCGGCGAGCTCCCAGGCCAGGTACGCGGCCGTACCCGCCTTCGATGCCGAGTTGTTCAGCACGACGGCCACAGTGAGCCCCGTCTCGGCGTCCGCGAACGCGGCGGTGAGATAGCCGGGCACCGAACCGAATTGGCCGACGAGGGAACCGGCCTGGAACGCCCCGCCGGTGGTGGTGAACCAGGACGTGTCGCCCATCGTCTTCGGGGCGGCCCAGCGGGCTTCGGCCGCCTTCTCGTCGACCGCCAGTGCACCGACAGCGAGCGCCCGCGTGTACCGGCCGAGGTCGGCGATCGTGGAGACGACGCCCGAGTCGGTGTAGCCGGTGCTCGTCGAGACGTTGCTCACGTCGAGCGGCTCGGTGCAGTTCATCACGCCTTCGCCGTCTTTCACCGACAGCGTGCCGGTCAGGGTGCCGGTGCCCGCCCACTGGCCACTCCCCCCGGGGAGCGACGTGCTCTCGAGGCCGAGCGGCTCGAAGACCTCGTCGGCGAGCATCTCGGAGGCGGTCTTGCCGGTGGCGCGCTCGAGCGCCAGCCCGAGCAGCACGTACCCGGTGTCCGAGTCTCGCCACGCCACGCCGCGCTCCGTGCGATCCTGCCCGAGGCCGAAACTCGCCAGCTCGCGCGGGTTCCACACGCGCTCGGGGTTCGTCAGCCACATCGGCTGCAGCCGCCCCTGGTACGATCCGATGCTGCCCGTGCCGTTGCACAGGTCGAGCAGGGTCACATCGGTCAGGTCGGAGACGCCGCTGACCCACTGCGATACCGGGTCGTCGAGCGCGACGAGGCCGTCTGCCGCCGCCGCGTACAGTGCGTCGCAGGTCATGGCGCGGGTGACGTCGGCGATGCGGAAGGTCATCTCTGCAGTGACGGCCGTCTGGCTCGTCGGCGTCTGGGTGCCGAGACCGGCGACCCAGGTGCCGCTCCACGGCACCCACACCCCGACGATGGCGCCGGAGGAGCCGGTCGCGGCCATCGCATCGGTGACCGCCGCCTGCAGCTCAGCGAGCGTCGGCTCCGCGATCTGGCCCTCGACCTGCGTGGGCCCCGGGATGTCGATCGCGGTATCCGGCGCACAGGCAGCCAGGCCGAGGGTCGCCGCTGCGAGCATGCTCAATGCCACCGCCGTTCGTCGGCGTAGGGACCGTGCCCGCATCTCACCCCCCGGTGTGCTCTGCATCGAGTGTAAACGAGGGGCGCCGACATGCCGCCCACACCGCCTGCACCATCACGGGATCGTTACGGTAGAGCCATGCCGCACATCTTCGATCCCGCCGTCGTCTCCGCCGTCCTGCACCATATGAACGACGACCACCTCGACGACAACGTTCTCATCACCCGGGCCTTCGGGCCGTCCGACGCGGTCGCATCGGCGACGATGACCGGATTCGACGGCGATGGCGGCGACTGGCGGGTGCAGCTCGACGACGGCACCGAGCACGCGGTACGGGTGCCGTGGCCCGGCGGGCCGATCTCCGAGCGTCCGGAGGTGCGTCGCGAGGTCGTGGTGCTGTACGACGCGGCGTGCGCGAAGCTCGGCATCGAGCCCCGCCCGCACGCCTGAGCGCGGAACGTGTGGACGCATCGAATCGAGGCAGCCCGAGGGTTGATGTAGGTAAGGTTCCGCTTACCTGAAGGTATAGTGGGTGTCATGACCGAGCCCATTCCCTTCTCGACAGCGCTGCGCGAGCGCTCCTCCAGCGCACACTCCGGCAGCGAGAGTGCCGGCTTCATGGCCGGCCTGCTCAAGGGCGAGGGGACCCGCGACGATTACGTGGCACTGGTCGCTCAGCACTACTTCATCTACGAGGCCCTCGAGGCGGCGACCGATCGGATGCGCGACGATGCCGTGGCATCCGTGTTCATCACCGATCAGCTCACACGCCTGCCCGCGCTCGAAGCGGATCTCGCGTTCCTGATCGGCGACGACTGGCGCGAACGGATCGCACCGCTGCCGTCCACGCAGCGCTACGTCGACCGTATCAACGCCGTCGGATCGACCTGGGCGGGCGGGTACGTCGCGCACCACTACACCCGCTACCTGGGCGACCTGTCGGGCGGGCTGCACATCGGCAAGGTCGTGGCCCGCCGCTTCGGCTTCGAGACCAACGGCATCGGGTTCTACCTCTTCGGCGACATCGCCGACCCGCGCGCGTTCAAGGACGTCTACCGCGCGCAGCTCGACGCGGCCCCGTGGGACGACACCGAGAAGGAGCGCGTCATCGACGAGGTGCTGCGGGCGTACCGGTTCAACACCGAGGTGTTCCAGGAGCTCGCCGCGCGCGACGCCGTCGCCGTCGCCTGACCCGATCAGGCGGGATCAGGATGCCGCGGGCGCGGTGGACATGAACCGCTCGACGTCGGGGTCGACCCGGATGTCGCTCGGGCGCAGCGGTCGCGACAGGTAGAGGCCGTCCAGCGAGGTCAGGCGCGACAGCGCCACATAGGTCTGCCCGGGGGCGAACGCGCCCGAGCCGAGGTCGACGATCGCCCGGTCATAGGTCTTGCCCTGTGACTTGTGGATCGTCACGGCCCACGCCAGCCGCAGCGGGAACTGCGTGAACTCGGCGACGCTGTCGCGCGACAGCGACTTCGAGCCGGGGTCGTACGAGTAGCGGAACCTCTCCCAGACGGCGGGCTCGACGTCGTGCTCCTCGCCGTCGAGGTCGACGCGCACCGTCCCGCCCGAGATACGGGTGACCGTGCCAATCGACCCGTTCACCCAGCGGGGCGCCTCGCCGTAGCCGGCGGTGTCGTTGCGCAGGAACATCACCTGCGCCCCGACCTTGAGCTGCAGCTCACGGTCGGCCGGGTATACGTCGCCGCGGCCGAAGTCGCCGTTGATCTCGGCCACGGCGGTCTGGGCGCTGCCGCGCAGCGCCTCGAGGTGCCGCCGGTTGATGGCGTTCACGATGTCGTTGCGTGTTGCGAGCGTGATGATCGGTGCCTCCCCGGGCCCGGGCTCGGGCGGCCGGCGAGCGCCGGTGTCGTTGAGGATCTGTGCGACGTCGGCCGTGACCCGCCCGTGGCGCACCGCGTTGAGCATCGCCTTGAACCGCGGATCGGACTGACGATGGATGTCACGCAGCTCGCGGATGTGCAGGTCGGCGCCGTCGAGGTCGAAGAGCCCCGGCCCTGAACCATTCCCCGAGCCTGAACCGCTCCCCGGCCCTGAACCGCTCCCCGGCCCTGAACCGCTCCCCGAGCCTGTCGAGGGGCCGCCCCACACGTGCGCGTCGAAGAACCAGAACGACCGGTAGTGATCGCGCACGTAGCGCAGCTCATCGCCCCGTGGCGGCACGGGCGCCAGCTGATACGGGTCGCCGAACATCACGATCTGCACCCCGCCGAACGGCTCGCCGCGGCGCCCCCGCGCGCGGCGCAGCGCACCGTCCATGGCGTCCATCAGATCGGCGTTGACCATCGAGATCTCGTCGACGACGAGCGTGTCGATCGCGTTCAGCAGCGTGCGCGTCGCATCCGACTGCCGTTCCTCCGTCTTGCCGATGAGACCGATCGGCAGGCGGAACAGCGAGTGGATCGTCTGCCCTTCGACGTTCAGCGCGGCGACGCCCGTGGGTGCGCACACCGCGATCTGCTTCGACGTGTTCGCCGCCAGGTGCTGCAGCAGCGTCGACTTGCCGGTGCCCGCGCGGCCGGTCACGAACACGTGCTCGCGGGTGTCTTCGATGAGGCGGAACAGCGCCTCCTGCTCGGGGGAGAGGGAGGGCGCGGTCACCCGATCCATGTTAAGACGTGCCGGTTCGTGACGCGCTCAGCCTGTGAACAGGCGCTCCTTTCTAGACTGGGGCCGTGAACCAAGGGGTGGATGCCGCGGCGACGACGCCGAAGCGAGCCCACCTGGGCCGCGACCTGACGATCATCGGTGTCGTGCTGGCCGTGCTGCTCGGCGCCGCCGCCGCCGGGGTCGTGGTGCTCTACCAGCAGCTGTACAGCCCGAAGGCGTTCGTCGAACGCTACCTGTCGCTGCTCAGCGACGGGCGCGCCGCCGACGCGCTGACGATGCCAGGAGTGCCGATCGACTCGGCCGAGCTGCAAGCGGCAGGGCTGCCCCTTGCCGCCTCCGACGCCCTGCTGCGGCAGGCGGCCCTGGGGTCGCTCACTGACATCGAGACCACCAAGACCGTCGCCGACGGCGAGACGACGGTCGTGCACGTCGCCTACAAGGCCGGCGGCCACGCGGGCACGACGATGTTCACGGTCGAGCGCAACGGCTGGATCGGCGTCGCCCCGGCCTGGCGGTTCGCTCGCAGCCCGCTGTCGGTGATCGATGTGCACGTGCGCGGGTCGATGCAGTTCTCGGTCAACGACTTCCGGCTCGACAAACGGCAGGTCTCTCCCGACATGCTGGATGCCGAGCCGTTCGAGCCCGTGCCGATGCTCGTGTTCTCCCCCGGCCTGTACCACGTCGCGGTCGACACGGCGATTGCCGCGACCCCCGGGGTGAACGTACTCGCCGACCAGCCCCTCGTCACCGTGCCGGTCGACCTGCAGGCCGAGCCCACTCAAGAGTTCGTCGACGTCGTGCAGCAGCGCGTCGACGAGTTCCTCGCCGCGTGCGCCACACAGGAGGTGCTGCAGCCGACCGCGTGTCCGTTCGGGTACTTCGTCGCCGACCGCATCGACGGCCCCCCGAAGTGGAGCATTGCCGCCGATCCGGTCATCACGGTCGTGCCCGACGACGCGCACTGGGCGATTCCGGCGACCGAGGCCGTCGCGCACATCGCCGTCGACATCGTGTCGCTGTTCGACGGCAGCGTGCAGCACACGTCGGAGGACGTGCCGTTCACGGTGTCGGGCACCATCACCGTGCTGCCCGACGACTCCGTGGCTATCCACGTCGGGGGTGGGTAGCGGCAGGCGGGTCACCCGCCGCGTTGGGCGTCCTTCGCGTCTTGCGCGGCGAGTGCGGCGAGGTGGGCGTTGTATTCGTCGAGTTCGGCGTCGCCGGTGCGGTCCGAGTGCCGGTCGCGGCGGCGCTGCATTCGTTCGTCGCTGCGGCTCCACTGGATCGCCACGGTCACTCCGAGCACGAGCGTCGGCAGCTCGCCGACCGACCATGCGATGCCGCCGCCGATGTACTGATCCTCCAGCGGCGTCGGCCCCCACGTGCGCCCCATCGAGCCGAACCACTCGGCGAGCATGAGACCGCTCTGCATCATGATGGCAATGCCGAAGAAGGCGTGCATCGCCATGACGAGCAGCAGCAGCACCAGGCGACCGGGATAGGGCAGCCGGTACGGCACCGGGTCGATGCCGATCAACGACAGCACGAACAGATAGCCGGTGATGAGGAAGTGCACGATCATCCACTGATGACCGAGGTGGTCGTACATCGCCCAGCGGAAAAGGTCGGTGAAGTAGAAGACCCACAGGCTGCCGATGAACAGCCCCGCGGCCACCCACGGGTTCGTGAGCACACGGGCGACCGGCGAGTGCACGGCCCACAGGACCCACTCGCGACCGCCGCGTGTGCCGTCGTCGCGCTTGCGGATCGCCCGCGCCGCCAGCGTGATGGGGGAGCCGGGCACCAGCAGCACCGGAATGACCATGCCGAGCAGCATGTGCCCCACCATGTGCACGCTGAACAGGTAGTCCTGGTACACGTTGATCGGACCGCACGTGACCCACAGCAGCAGCAGCAGTCCCAGCAGCCAGAGCACGGTGCGGTACACCGGCCACGTGTCGCCGCGACGGTGCAGCCGCCAGACCCCGGCCAGGTAGAAGAACGCGGCGAAGACCACGAACATCAGCCAGAACAGATCGATGTTCCACATCGTGATCCAGCGTTCGGGGGTCAGCTCGGGCGGCAGCGGGCTGCCGGTGAGCCGCTGCGCCGGGGTCGGCGCCAGCGACACGGTCTCTTCCAGCGGTGGAGGCGTGCGGCTCAGCGCCACCGCGGCACCGCTGGCGGCGCCCATCAGGGCCAGCTCGAGCGCGATGAGGCCCCAGAACACTCCGCCGCTCCCCGCGCTCGTCGAGGGGTCGCCGAGCCGCGCGATGAGCCGCCGCCGGTACCACGCGCCGAGCACCCCCATCGCGACCAGCGCGATGACCTTGACGATGAGGATCGCGCCGTACGGCGAGAACAGGGCGCTCCAGTCCTGCAGCGCGACGACCGAACGGACCAGGCCCGAGACGGCCACGACGATGAACGCGAACAGCGCGATGCTCGAGTACCGCGCCATGAACGTGGCGAGCGTGCCGCGGTCGAGCAGGGGCCGCACGACGACGGTGAGCACGAGGCCGCCGAGCCACATCGCCGCGCCGATGGTGTGCATGGCCAGCGACGTGACGGCGATGTCGTGGGTGCCGAGGTCACCGCTGTGCCCCTGCGTGGCCATCGGGATGAGCGTGACGATCGCGAGGATCGCAATCAGCAGCGTCGGCGTCCACGTGCGCACCGCGAAGGTGAGCACCGTGAGCGCAGCGCCGGCGACGACGGTGATCAGCCAGGCCCGGCCGAGCTCCTGCTCGGTGAGGAACCGGCCCAGTTGCGCCCCGAACTCGGGGCCGGCGTCCAGCCGCGGATTGAAGACGTTGAGAAACGTGAAGAAGCCGGTGAAGGCCGCGGCGACGGTGAAGATCGCGGCAGAGATGGATGCCACGTCCAGCGCGACCTCGAACGGTCGCTGCTGTGCGGTGAGCGCAAAGAGTCCCAGCACGAGCGACCCGACCATTCCGGCGGCGGCGAGGTTGACCACCAGCTGCGCCGTGGGCAGCCCCCACCGCACCACAGGTCCGGCGTCGTCGAGGCGCAGCGGGGCGGCGCCACCGCCGTAGGCCAGCAGGAGGAGGAGGACCACGAGCGCGACGGCGACGAGGATCGCCGGGCCGATGGCCCGGAGTGCACGGGGTTCCACCCCTCCAGCCTAGATAACAGAAGAAGAGGGATGCCGCGCGGCATCCCTCTTCTTCGCTTGTCGTCAGTGCTACTTGACGGCGGCCTTCAGCTTCGAGCCGGCCGTGACCTTGACGCGCTGACCCGCGGGGATCTTGATCTCGGCACCCGTCTGCGGGTTGCGGCCGGTGCGAGCGGACGTGGCGACGCGCTCGAACGACAGCCAACCGGGGATCGACACCTTCGAGCCCTTGGCGACGGCCTCGGCGACCGTGGAGAAGAGGGAGTCGAGCACGCCCGACACAGCGGCCTGGCTCTGACCGGTCGCGCTGGCGATGCTCGCGACGAGCTCGGTCTTGGTGATGGACTTGTCGGCCATGTGTTTGTCCTCCAAGGCGGCGGATGACCGCCTCTGCTTGCTACGGACCGGGATGGCGTTCGCCCCCGGCTGGTCGATCGACCGCGTCGAATGTACCAAGAATCCGCGTGATTCCGCGGATATCGGGGGGTTTAGGGGAAAGATTGCGGCGTGTCGCGGTGGCAAGTGTGGCCGATGTGACGAAAGTGACGGATGCCGCGGTCACCCACCGCGCCAGGGACGACGAAGGCCGGCACCTCCGCAGGGGTGCCGGCCTTCGCTGAATCGTGTGCTTACCAGCTCGACGGTGTTCGTCTGCGGGCTGGCCTACCAGCTCGACTTGGTCACGCCGGGCAGTTCGCCCCGGTGTGCCATGTCGCGGAAGCGGACGCGCGAGATGCCGAACTTCGACAGCACGCCGCGCGGGCGGCCGTCGATGACGTCGCGGTTGCGCAGGCGCACCGGCGAGGCGTTGCGCGGCAGCTTCTGCAGGCCGACGCGGGCGGCTTCGCGCTCTTCGTCGGTCGACTTCGGGTCGACCAGGGCCCTCTTCAGCTCGGTGCGCTTGGCGGCGTAGCGGTCCACGACCTCCTGGCGCTGCTTGTTGCGGGCGATCTTGCTCTTCTTCGCCATGAGCTCAGCGCTCCTCTCGGAATTCCACGTGCTTGCGCACGACGGGGTCGTACTTCTTCAGCACGATGCGGTCGGGGTTGTTGCGGCGGTTCTTGCGCGTCACGTAGGTGTACCCCGTGCCGGCGGTCGACCGCAGCTTGATG
>NZ_JBKEAF010000067.1:0-3374 GCF_047971895.1 Microbacterium sp. | reverse complement strand
TGTGTGTGTGTGTGTGTGTGTGTGCGTGCGTGTGTGCGTGTTCGAGTTTTTTTGATCCATAAAAAGGCCGACCTTCGGCGTCCCTTCCATTAAGCTGGTCCTGGTGGTGTGAGTGGCTGGGGTTCGGGCGTGTGGGATAGGCTGGGGGCAGGGGGGCTGGGAGAGGGTAGGGACGGGGTACACTTCATTACCAAGTCTCTTATACTACAGGGAACTCAATTTCATTTTAGGTTTTATCCTATACACTGAATAAGGACGTCAGGACAGGTCAGGTCAGGTTAGGACAGACAAGAATATGCTGTACTCAGAGTAGGTCACGTAGGCCTATGTCATTATAATTTTAAGAAGATTAGTTCATGTCTAGTAAGGTAAACTAAAGAAAACTTATATACAAAATGAAATTATGCGAACATCTCAGGAACTTGTAAGGGAAAATTCGAATGAGGAAAAATATCGTAAAGAGGAAGGAAGAGGGAGCGATTCAGTGGAGACACGGAAAAACCCCTGACCCCGCGAGTTTTCGCGGATCAGGGGCGTAACCAGGCCTTTCGGCAGGAGCCTCAGAGAGAAACCCTCAGAAGTCCCAGTCCTCGTCTTCGGTGGCGACGGCTTTGCCGATGACGTACGACGAACCCGAGCCGCTGAAAAAGTCGTGGTTCTCGTCGGCGTTGGGTGAGAGCGACGAGAGGATCGCCGGGTTGACGTCGGTCATGTCTTTGGGGAACATCGGCTCGTAGCCGAGGTTCATGAGCGCCTTGTTGGCGTTGTAGTGCAAGAACTTCTTCACGTCTTCGGTGAGGCCGACGCCGTCGTAGAGGTCTTGCGTGTAGTGCACTTCGTTGTCGTAGAGGTCGTACATCAGCGAGAAGGTGTAATCTTTGAGCTCTTCGCGGCGGGCTTCGGTCGCCGTTTCAAGCCCTTTCTGGTACTTGTACCCGATGTAGTAGCCGTGCACGGCCTCATCGCGGATGATGAGGCGGATCAGGTCTGCGGTGTTCGTCAGTTTCGCGTGGCTCGACCAGTACATCGGCAGGTAGAAGCCCGAGTAGAAGAGGAACGATTCGAGCAGGGTCGAGGCGACCTTGCGCTTGAGGGGGTCGTCGCCGCGGTAGTAGTCGATGATGATCTGCGCTTTTTTCTGCAGAGCAGGGTTCTCGACCGACCAACGGAACGCGTCGTCGATCTCGGCGGTCGAGCACAGCGTCGAGAAGATCGACGAGTAGCTCTTGGCGTGCACCGATTCCATGAACGCGATATTGGTGTAGACGGCTTCTTCGTGCGGGGTGATCGCGTCGGGAATGAGCGAGACCGCACCGACGGTGCCCTGGATGGTGTCGAGCAGAGTGAGCCCGGTGAACACACGCATGGTGAGCAGCTGTTCGGCTTCGGTGAGGGTAGCCCACGATTGCACGTCGTTCGAGAGCGGCACCTTCTCGGGCAGCCAGAAGTTGTTGACGAGGCGGTTCCACACCTCAAGGTCCTTCTCGTCCTGGATGCGGTTCCAGTTGATCGCCTGCACCACGTGGCCCAGTTTGAAGTTCATCGGTTCTTCCTTATGCATCATCCTGCGCTGAGTCGCAAGATATCTTCTCACGTCGGGGGTCAGGGTCGGGATCGGGATCCTGCGACTCTGGAGCGGAAGCTCCAGCGGCGAACTCAGAAAACGCTCTCGCATTTTCTCCCAAGAGTTCACCGCAATCCCGCAGGATGACGGGTTACGCTCCGCCGCATTGATCCGGGTATTGGAGGTTTCGACTCGGCGCTCCGCGCCTCCCTCAACCTTGCACCGCCCCGCATCAACGCGGCTCCGCCGCATTGATCCGGGGCGCTACAACATGCAGCTGACGCACTGCTCGAGCTCGGTGCCCTCGAGTGCGAGCTGGCGCAGGCGGATGTAGTAGATCGTCTTGATCCCCTTGCGCCACGCGTAGATCTGCGCCCTGTTGATGTCGCGCGTGGTGGCCGTGTCCTTGAAGAACAGCGTCAGCGACAGGCCCTGGTCGACGTGCTGCGTCGCCGCGGCATAGGTGTCGATGATCTTCTCGGGGCCGATCTCGTAGGCGTCCTGGTAGTAGTCGAGGTTCTCGTTGGTGAGGAACGGTGCCGGGTAGTAGACCCGCCCGAGCTTGCCCTCCTTGCGAATCTCGATCTTCGAGGCGATGGGGTGAATCGACGAGGTCGAGTTGTTGATGTACGAGATGGAACCGGTCGGCGGCACAGCCTGCAGATTCTGGTTGTAGATGCCGTGCTGACGAACGCTCTCGCTGAGCTCGCGCCAGTCTTCCCGGGTCGGGATCGCGACACCGGCCTCAGCGAAAATCTCGCGCACGCGCTCGGTCTGCGGCTCCCAGGCCTGCTCGATGTACCGGTCGAAGAACTCGCCGGACGCGTACTTCGAGTCTTCGAAGCCGGCGAAGGCGGTGCCGCGCTCGATCGCGATCCGGTTCGAGGCCCGCAGCGCGTGGAACAGGATCGTGTAGAAGTAGATGTTGGTGAAGTCGATGCCCTCTTCGCTGCCGTAGTGCACGTGCTCGCGCGCGAGGTAGCCGTGCAGGTTCATCTGTCCGAGGCCGATGGCGTGCGACTTCTCGTTGCCCTCTTCGACGGAGCGCACCGAGGTGATGTGACTCATGTCGCTCACTGCCGTGAGCGCCCGGATCGCGAGCTCGACGCTCTCACCGAAGTGGTCGCCGTCCATCATCATGGCGATGTTCATCGAGCCGAGGTTGCAGCTGATGTCTTTGCCGATCTGGTCGTACGAGAGGTCTTCGTTGTAGGTGGTCGGGGTGTTGACCTGCAGGATCTCGGAGCACAGGTTCGACATGTTGATGCGGCCCTTGACGGGGTTGGCCCGATTGACCGTGTCTTCGAACACGATGTAGGGGTAGCCCGACTCGAACTGCAGCTCGGCGATGGTCTGGAAGAAGTGGCGCGCGCTGATCTTCGTCTTCTTGATGCGCGGATCGTCGACCATCTCGTGGTACTTCTCAGTGACCGAGATGTCGCCGAACGGGATGCCGTAGACGCGCTCGACGTCGTAGGGCGAGAAGAGAGACATGTCCTCGTCGTTCTTCGCCAGCTCGAAGGTCACGTCGGGGAGGACGACGCCGAGCGAGAGCGTCTTGATCCGGATCTTCTCGTCCGCGTTCTCGCGCTTGGTGTCGAGGAACTTCATGATGTCGGGGTGGTGCGCCGACAGGTAGACCGCGCCGGCGCCCTGCCGCGCGCCCAGCTGGTTCGCGTAGCTGAAGCTGTCCTCGAGGAGCTTCATCACCGGGATGATGCCCGACGACTGGTTCTCGATCTTCTTGATGGGCGCGCCCGACTCGCGGATGTTCGAGAGCAGCAGGGCGACGCCGCCGCCGCGCTTCGAG
>NZ_JBKEAF010000132.1:0-3846 GCF_047971895.1 Microbacterium sp. | reverse complement strand
ATGACTACCCAGCAAATTGATTTTATTAAAACGTCATATTCTTTTTATTCATATTGGGTGCGGGAAGCAAAAAAAACCCCACAGGTAAGTGGGGGATTAAAGACAGACTACTTTGTATCTTTATAATTATAGAAATATTGGCAGGCGCCATCTGCCATACAAACCAAGTGAATGTCAAATTATTAATTTAAATTTGCGATATTAATTTATCGGATGTTGACGTAATAAAAGAAAAAATACTGAGAAAATCATTCCCCAAAACGGTTTCCATCTGATTGAGTTTAAAAGGAAAAATGTGAACGCATTTGAAGCGATAATTAACATCCGCACTTAACTTAACCATATGTTTTTATATGCTTTATTGCTATTTTGTATAATCTGCATCCTTGCCAGGTGAAACGCGTCAAGACCGAACATGCTTAACTCCGCAGGCAAAATTGATTTGGCGCAATTCTAAGTCTGAGGAGCAATGGAAGGCAGAAACAGAACAGTTCTTTTTAACCATAACAGTTACCCGACTGTTATGGGCCTTCCCCAAAACTCCTCCCCAATAATGGCTAAAATTAAATTGCCAGAATCACCCAACTGTCATTCCTTTCATCGTGATATTTCTCGGTCATTTTGGCCGATTTATGACCCAGCAGTCCTGCGTGCCGCGTTGTCCTTGCATTACCGCCAGCTAGCTGGCATAGCGACGACGGCATTCATACGGTTGAGTTCTCATGACGGTGTAGTGAGGGAAAGAGGGCGAATGGCATCACTGAGCTTCGGGTGACATCCGGTTATCGTGTCAATCAGACTGAAATGAACATGGTGATCCGCGACCAACAGCTGAACCGCCGGTACCTGCCTGGAATTTTTATCTCTGGTGAGCATTATTCTTAAAATGGACAGTCACGAGCTGTCTAATTATGGAATGTACATAAGATGATCTCTATGATTGTGTTTAAAATAATACCACATGGACCTTAAGGGATGGGATACGCAAAAGATTTGGCAAAGGAAATGCTCTCAGCTCTGAATTTAGAAAATGAAGGGATGCTGGTTGCATACATTAAAGGCTTGATTCACTTTCCTGTAGACTTGTATTCTCTCGCATCCGATTTTATCCATACCGATGACAGGCGGCAAAATATGGATGATAATATGAGGATTGCGGGACTAGTGAAGCGGGCAACATCAACGAAAAATATTAACATTGTGGAAAAAGCGGTCAATGTATTCATTGATGGTTTCATGCAGCACGTTAATTTATCTGATATCGTAACAAATGTAGCAAAAGACACTGTAGCTTCTACATTGGGTAGTTATACTTTCGGTGAACTTTCTGGTTTAAAAATTGGAGCCTTAATCTCTTCACGGATCACCGTGTCTATTGCTTTTAGTATGTCGGTCAGCACATTGTTAATGATTGGTGGTGGAGTATCAAGTGCTATACATGCTTCGAGATACCTAAAAATATCAAACTATGAAGTTTACCGGAAGCTTAAGGACTTGGGAGATTTAGACCTTCTCTATTTTGCTATTCAGGAGCGGGTTGAGCCATTTGAGAAAGCAACCAGATTATCAAAAGAAAATCCGGCTTTGTTCAAACAGGCGGTAGAGTATTTTTTCAAGGGGGTGTAGCTCATCAATTTTTTGACAGGCGATAAAGCAACCAGCAAGTAAGAATCATTGCCACAGTAAATGTCCAACGTCCAAATATAAACATGTAAGCATATTTATCCCCGATAGAATCAGGATAAGCACTAAACATTAGTATTACATTTGATAATGTTGATGTTATTGCTAAGAATGCTGCTAAAGCGAGCCCAACCCAGATTAAGAAAGATAATACTTGTTTCATTTACTAATCTCTTATCGGTTGCCAGACATTTTCATCTGGCAGTGTACTGAATCGAAACTAATGAGTAAATAATTAGATGTAACAAATTCATTTAGCCTAATTAATTGAATTTTCATGCTGGTAACTCTCTGGTTATCTGTGGATATTTTTCCGCAAACTCCATCGGCAACCTCTCACTTTCGGTGTGTCGTTAAATACTCCCTGTGGGATTTGAAGAAATTGCAGTTGCTTTGTTCCGGTTACTGCGGAAACCACAAAAGCGAAAGCAGGTTACGTTATAGAAAGCAAAAACTCCGGTAGGAATCCCTATGGTGTCAAATGGCGCAGGCTGCGCAAGCCGCATTGGTCACTTCGACGATAACGAACCGATTCCTTTACCTTCTGCAGTAGGTACTGAAACTGACTATGTGGAAATACCACTGAGCGTTGCGTCTAAGGTTCTGTTGTTAAATGCCTTTCTTGAATCCAATATCACCCAGCAGGAGTTGGCAAACAGGATCGGCAGGTCTAAGCAGGAAATTACTCGCTTATTCGATTTAAATCTCGCGACAAAAATTGATGCAGTGCAGATAGCTGTGCGCGCCGTAGGCAAAGAACTGTCATTAACAATGTTGTAAAACTGTTAACTATAACAGTTAAATAAAATACCCTGATTATGTAAACTGATATACACAGTGGTTGTCACCGACACCGGTAATCAGGACGAAAAATGAAAAAGTACCAGCGACTGGCAGAGCAAATTCGCGATCAAATTGCGTCTGGCGTATGGCAGCCAGGCGATCGCTTGCCATCCTTGCGTGAGCAGGTGGTCAGCAGCGGAATGAGTTTTATGACCGTCGGACACGCATACCAGTTGCTGGAAAGCCAGGGTCGGATTATTGCCCGACCGCAGTCTGGTTATTATGTCGCCGCGCGCCCCGAACGTGAACTTGCTGCGCCACAGGTGCAGGTCATGCGCGATGAAGCGGTGGATATCAATACCTACATTTTTGATATGTTGCAGGCCAGCCGGGATGCGTCAGTGATGCCCATTGCCTCCGCATTCCCCGACCCGCGTCTGTTTCCACTTCAGCAGTTGAACCGCTCGTTGGCGCAGGTGAGTAAAACCGCCACCGCCATGAGCGTGATTGAAAACCTGCCGCCGGGGAATGCTGACCTGCGTCATGCCATTGCCCGTCGCTATGCTCAACAGGGGATGACCATTTCACCTGACGAAATCGTCATCACCACCGGCGCGTTGGAAGCCCTTAATCTGAGCCTACAGGCGGTCACCGAGCCGGGTGACTGGGTGATTGTCGAAAACCCCTGTTTTTACGGGGCGTTGCAGGCCCTGGAGCGATTACGTCTGAAGGCGCTGTCGGTAGCCACCGACGTTAACGAGGGGATCGATCTTGCTGCGTTGGAGCAGGCATTGCAGGAGTACCCGGTAAAAGCCTGCTGGCTAATGACCAACAGCCAAAATCCACTGGGGTTTACGCTCAGCGCAGAAAAAAAGGCGCGTCTGGTCGCCTTGCTGGAAAAATACCACGTAATGCTGATTGAAGATGATGGTTACAGCGAGTTGTACTTTGGCCGTGAAAAACCGTTGCCTGCCAAAGCCCGGGATCGCGCCAACAGCGTTCTGCATTGTTCGTCTTTCTCGAAGTGTCTGGTGCCAGGATTTCGTATTGGCTGGGTGGCAGCAGGGAAACATGCCCGGCGCATTCAGCGACTCCAGCTAATGAGCACCTTATCTACCAGTTCGCCCATGCAGCTTGCACTTGTTGATTATCTTTCAACCCGGCGCTATGACGCGCATTTGCGACGCTTGCGTCGGCAGTTGGCGGAACGTAAACAACAGGCCTGGCAAACGCTGCTGCGTCATCTTCCGGCGGAAGTCAAAATTCACCACAACGACAGTGGTTATTTTCTGTGGCTGGAGCTGCCGGAACCGCTTGATGCCGGTGTGCTCAGTACCCATGCGCTGGCACACCACATCAGTATTGCGCCGGGGAAAATGT
>NZ_JBKEAF010000034.1:0-33889 GCF_047971895.1 Microbacterium sp. | reverse complement strand
TTGAACCGCTGCACCTTGACGACCACGTAGTCGAGGGTGGTCTCGAAGCTCGCCGGCGTCACCCGGGTGATGTCGTTCGGGATCTCGTCGAGCCGGTCCCCGAGGGCGAGCTTGGCGGCGATCTTCGCGATCTGGAAGCCCGTGGCCTTCTAGGCGAGGGCAGACGAGCGCGAGACTCGCGGGTTCATCTCGATCACGATGACCCGTCCGTTGGCCGGGTCGACGGCGAACTGGATGTTGCAGCCCCCCGTGTCGACACCGACCGCCCGGATGATGTCGATCGAGATGTCGCGCAGCTTCTGGTACTCACGGTCGGTGAGCGTCAGCGCGGGCGCCACCGTGATCGAGTCGCCGGTGTGCACGCCCACCGGATCGACGTTCTCGATGGAACAGACGACCACCGTGTTGTCGGCGGTGTCGCGCATGAGCTCGAGCTCGTACTCCTTCCAGCCGAGGATCGACTCCTCCAGCAGCACCTCGTTCGTGGGCGAGTCGTGCAGACCCGCGCCGGCGATGCGGCGCAGGTCGGCCTCGTCGTAGGCGAAGCCCGACCCGAGGCCGCCCATGGTGAAGCTCGGCCGCACCACGAGCGGATAGCCGAGCTCGTCGGCGCCGGCGAGCACCTCTTCCATGGTGTGGCAGATGCGCGACGCGGCGACGTCGGCGCCCGAGGCGAGCACGAGCTCTTTGAAGACCTGCCGGTCCTCGCCCTTGCGGATCGCCTCGACGTTGGCGCCGATGAGCTCGACGTCGTATTTCTCGAGGATCCCCTGCTCGTGTAGCGCCATGGCGGCGTTCAGCGCCGTCTGCCCGCCCAGCGTCGGCAGGATTGCGTCGGGCCTCTCCTTCGTGATGATCGTCTCGATCACGGCCGGGGTGATCGGCTCGATGTAGGTGGCGTCGGCGAAGTCGGGGTCGGTCATGATCGTCGCCGGGTTGGAGTTGACGAGGATCACGCGGACCCCCTCTTCACGCAGCACACGGCAGGCCTGCGTGCCCGAGTAGTCGAACTCGCACGCCTGCCCGATGACGATCGGGCCGGACCCGATGACGAGGACGGAATCGATGTCGTCACGCTTAGGCACGGTTCTCCTTCACCATCGCGGCAAACCGGTCGAAGAGGTAGTTGGCGTCGTGCGGGCCGGCGGCCGCCTCCGGGTGGTACTGCACCGAGAACGCCGGGATATCGAGGGCCCGCAGTCCTTCGACGACCTGGTCGTTCAGGCCCACATGAGAGACCTCGACCCGGCCGTAGCCGTGCGGGCTGTCGACGGTGCCCTCGATGGGTGCGTCGACGGCAAAGCCGTGGTTGTGGGCGGTGATCTCGACGCGGCCGGTGGCCTTGTCGAGCACCGGCTGGTTGATGCCGCGATGACCGAACGGCAGTTTGTAGGTTCCGAGGCCGAGTGCGCGGCCGAGCAGCTGGTTGCCGAAGCAGATGCCGAAGAACGGCAGGCCCTCGTCGAGCACCGTGCGCAGCAGGGTCACATGGTCATCGGATGCCGCGGGGTCCCCGGGGCCGTTCGAATAGAACACCGCGACCGGGTCGAGCGCACGGATGTCGTCGAACGTCGCCGACTGCGGCAGCACGTGGACGTCGAAACCGCGGGCGGCAAGGTTGTCGACGGTGGCCTGCTTGATGCCGAGGTCGAGTACGGCAAGGGTGCCGATCCGTTCGCCCGGGGAATCGGCGACGGCCTCGGTGAAGGCTGCGGCGGGCACCGAGACCTCGGCCGAGAGGTTGCGCCCCGCCATCGCCGGCGCGTCCTGCACGAGGCGCAGCTGTTCCTCGGGGTCGAGCTGGGCGGCCGGACCCGAGAACACTCCCCCGCGCATGCTCCCCTCGGCGCGGATGCGCCGGGTGACCGCGCGAGTGTCGACGCCGCTGATGCCGACGATGCCGTCGCGCACGAGGGCGTCGTCGAGCGATCCGTCGGCACGCCAGTTCGACACGACGCGGGACGGGTCGCGCACGATGTAGCCGGCCACCCAGATGCGGCGCGACTCGCTGTCTTCGCCGTTCATGCCGGTGTTGCCGATGTGCGGGGCGGTCTGCAGCACGATCTGGCCGGCGTACGACGGGTCGGTGAGGGTCTCCTGGTAGCCGGTCATCCCGGTCGCGAACACGACCTCGCCGAGGGTCGTGCCCACGGCGCCGTAGGCCCGGCCCGCATAGCGGGTGCCGTCTTCGAGCACGAGGACGGCCGGGTCTGCCGCAAAGCCTGTCGCGGTCCCTGAGCTTGTCGTGGGGGTCATGCGTCGCTTCCTGCCGGGATGAGGGGGTGGATGCCGTCGACCACCGTCTTGGCCGAGACATCCTGTGGTCGCAGATAGCTGTCGACGAGCTCGTCGTCGGACACGTGCCACACGATCCGTACGAGGCCGTCCCGCTCGACGACCCGGTCGATCGCGACGGTGGACTGATCCACCGCGACCAGGATCCCGGTCGCAAGGAACAGCGGCGGCGCACCGGCGAGCGCGAGCCCGAGCCCCTGATCGGTGACCGTCAGGTCGAGCCGGGAGCGGAAGCCGAGCCCGCGGATCGCGAGGCGTTCGAGCGGTTCTTCGTGCCGCGTCGTGGCGACGTACAGTCCCGAGAAGTGCGCGAGCACCGTGGCATCCGCCGGCACCTCGCCGCCCGGTGCCCGCAGGTCGGCGTCGCGGCGCGAGCGCCGCCACCAGGCGAACGCGAGCACGGCGATGATGAGCACCGCCACCCCGATCATGACGGCGAGAGCACCCTCGCGGCTCATGCTGCCACCTCCTGCACCTCTCCGCCGCGCACGGTCACGGTTCCGCGGTGCAGGGTCCAGCGGACGCTTCCGGGCAGGTCGCGCCCGAGGTAGGGCGAGTTGAGGCTGCGCCCGTGCAGGTCCGCGGTCGTGAAGGTCCCGCGCGCGGCAGGGTCGAACAAGGTGAGGGATGCCGGGGCCCCCGGCTCCAGCGGCGTGCCGTAGCCGGCCAGACGACCGATGTGCGCTGGAGTGTGCGACATGACGCGTGCGACATCCGCCCAGCCGAGCAGTCCCGTCTCGACCATCGCCAGTTGCACGACCCGCAGCGCCGACTCGAGTCCCACCATGCCGTTGGCGGCAGCCTGCCATTCGCAGGCCTTCGCCTCGGCGGGGTGCGGCGCATGGTCGGTGGCGACGATGTCGATCGTGCCGTCGGCGAGTCCCTCGCGCACCGCCTGCACGTCTTCGTCGCGGCGCAGCGGCGGGTTCACCTTGAAGCGGGGATCGTAGCCGCGGGCGAGGTCGTCGGTCAGCAGTAGGTGGTGCGGGGTGACCTCGGCAGTCACGTGTACGCCGCGCTTCTTGGCCCACCGCACGATGTCGACCGATCCGGCGGTGGACAGATGGCATACGTGCAGGCGCGAGCCGACATGTTCGGCCAGCAGCACGTCGCGGGCGATGATCGACTCCTCGGCGACGGCGGGCCAGCCGGCGAGCCCGAGCTCGGCCGAGACGGCACCCTCGTTCAGTTGGGCGCCCTCGGTCAGGCGCGGATCCTGCGCGTGCTGCGCGATGACCCCGTCGAACGCCTTCGCATACTCCAGTGCGCGGCGCATGATGAGCGGGTCCCACACGCAGAAGCCGTCGTCGCTGAACACCCGCACGCGGGCGCGGGAGTCGGCCATGGCGCCGAGCTCGGCCAGCCGCTCGCCCTGCTGGCCGACGGTGACGGCACCGATGGGCTGCACGTGCACGTAGCCGGCGGCCTCGCCGAGGGCGAGCTCCTGCTCGACGACGCCGGCGGTGTCGGCGACCGGCGACGTGTTGGGCATAGCGAAGACGGCCGCGTAGCCGCCGGCTGCGGCGGCGCGAGACCCCGTGAGCACGGTTTCCGAGGCTTCGTAGCCGGGCTCGCGCAGATGAGTGTGCAGATCGACGAGCCCGGGCAGGGCGACGAGCCCGTTGGCATCCACGTTCGTCGCACCCGCACGGCTGAGACCGGCACCCACCTCGGCGATGGTGTCGCCGACGACGAGGATGTCTGCGGCATCCCCGCCTTCGAGCCGTGCGCCCCGGATGACGAGGACCTCGTTCATGCCGCGTCCTCTCTGTCGTCGTTCTGCCGCTCCCCCGCCAGCAGCAGGTAGAGCACCGCCATACGGACCGAGACACCGTTGGTCACCTGGTCGAGCACGGTCGACCCGGGCGAGTCCGCTGCCTCGGCGGAGATCTCGAGTCCCCGGTTCATGGGCCCGGGGTGCATCACAATGCTATCCGCCCCGAGCGAGTCGAGTCGTCGCGGGTCGAGGCCCCACCGCCGGGAATACTCCCGTTCAGTGGGGAAATAGGCGGCGCTCATGCGTTCCAGCTGGATGCGCAGCACCATGAGCGCGTCGGGTGCCGCGGCGATCGCCGCATCCAGGTCGTACTCGATCCGCGCGGGCCAGGCCGACACGTCGTGCGGGATGAGCGTCGGCGGTGCGACGAGCGTGACCTCAGCGCCGAGCGTATGCAGCAGCCACACGTTCGAGCGGGCGACACGGGAGTGCAGGATGTCTCCGACGACTGTGACGTGCAGGCCCTCGAGGTCACGCCCCCGGCTGCTGTCGCCGAAGACCCGCTTGCGGATCGTGAACGCGTCGAGCAGTGCCTGAGTGGGATGCTCGTGCGTGCCGTCGCCGGCGTTGACGACGCCCGCGGTGATCCAGCCGCTGGTGGCGAGGGTGAGGGGCGCGCCGGAGGCGCTGTGACGGATGACCACAGCATCCGCCCCCATCGCCTGCAGCGTCTGCGCGGTGTCCTGCAGCGACTCGCCCTTGCTGACGCTCGAGCCCTTGGCAGCGAAGTTGATGACGTCGGCGGACAGGCGCTTGGCGGCGGCTTCGAACGAGATGCGCGTGCGCGTGGAGTCTTCGAAGAAGAGGTTCACGACGGTCTTGCCGCGCAGCGTGGGCAGCTTCTTGACCTCGCGCTGTTGCGTGTCGGCCATGTCCTCGGCGACGTCGAGGATCTGCAGGGCGTCGGGGCGGGAGAGCGTCTTGGTGTCGAGCAGGTGCCTCATGACTCGATCGTCACCTCTTCGAGTTCGTCGATCTCGGCCAGTCGCACGTTGACGCGTTCGTCCCGGGCGCTGGGCAGATTCTTGCCGACGAAGTCGGGGCGGATCGGCAGCTCGCGATGTCCGCGGTCGATGAGGGTCGCGAGCCGCACGACGGCGGGGCGCCCGATGTCCTGCAGGGCGTCGAGGGCGGCGCGGATGCTGCGGCCCGAGAACAGCACGTCGTCGACGAGTACCACGGTCCTGCCGTCGATGCCCCCGGGCGGGATATGCGTACGGCCGGGGGTGCGGGTCGGATTGCGGTGCAGGTCGTCGCGGTACATCGTCACATCGAGCGATCCGACCGGGACGGCCGTGGCCGCGATGTCGCCGATGAGACCGGCGATGCGGTTCGCGAGCGGCACGCCGCGGGTGGGGATGCCGAGCACGACGAGGTCGTCTGCGCCCCGATTCGATTCGAGGATCTCGTGCGAGATGCGCGTCAGCGCGCGCGCGATGTCGGCCGCATGCAGCACGGTGCGCGTGCTCATCCGCCGCTCCCTTCTCCGCCTCGCGGGACGGGGTTAAAGGTTGCTGTGGCTTTGCCGCAGCCACTCTATCGGATGCGCCGTCGGAACACGTCAGCCGGGTCGCACCGGGACGGCGCGCTCGCGGGCGACCCTTCGTCCGGGGCGTCTCGTTCTTCGACGCTGTCTATGGCTTCGCCGCGACCCTGCTCAGGGCGAACGCGATGCACCGGCGCCGTTGACCTCCGGCGCGAGGCAGGAGGTCATGCACGCCCCGATGCTCAGGCGACGTGCTCGGTCGCGGCGCGGTACAGGTCGTCCTCGACCTGCATGGCCCGGATGGGGTGGCCGTGCGAGGTCAGGCATTTGCCGGAGGCCAGGTCCCAGCTCCAGTCGTGCAGCGAGCAGGTGAGCACGCCGTCCTCGATCTTGCCGGTCTTGGTGAGATCGGCGCGCAGGTGGGGGCAGCGGCGCTGCACGGTCCAGTCTCCGAGCCGAGCGTCCTCGGTCTGGTCGGACTGCTCGGCGTACCAGTTCTCGACGTACTCGATGCGGTCGCGCGAGAGACACTTGAGGAACGTGGTCAGGAACTCATTGAACTTGCCGCTGCGCCCGACCTCGAACTGCATCGACAGGAAGATCGAGTTCGACCAGTCGATCTCGTGGTCGGCGATGTTCGTCGAGACGAGGTCGGCGGGGATCGTGTACCAGTAGACGCACTCCTCCCCGGCGTACTCGCGCACCTTCGCCTTCGGGAAATCGACCACCATGTCGAGCTCGCCGATGCGGAAGCGCACATTGCCGCCGACGCCGTCGCGGATCGTGCGCGCCCGGCGCAGCAACGGCTCCCACCACTCCTTGATCGCCGCGAGCATCTCGTCCGGCGGCAGCACGGGAGCCCGACGCTGCTCTTCGGCGCGCACTTCGTCCTGCCGTGTGTCGCGCTGCTGGGCGAGGTAGTCCCACTTCTCGTCGAAGATGCGCTCGATCTCTTCGCCCGTGTAGAGCGTCTGAGTGATCTCGATCGCGCCGTGATCGAGGTTCACCTGCGTGCCAGGCACGAACAGGTGGCCCTTCTGCTCGGGGCGTTGCTCGGCCATATGCGCGAGGAACTCGGCCTGGTCGGTGAAGATCGCGTCGTCCTCGAGTCCGTAGCCGTTGTACCGGAACAGCTCTTCGCGCAGGAACATCGGCGGCCCTGCCATCGGGAAGACGTGCGCCGCGTCGACCTTCTCGATGTAGTACATGGCGCGCTTGTTCTGCGCGTCGCGCTTGAGTCGCGCGAAGTTCTGCTTGGCCTCCTGCGGCAGGTCGTAGACCATCGGCCACCAGATCGCGCCAGACACCTGCGTGAAGTATGCGTCGGGCTTCGAGAAGCCCAGTAGCTTCTCGAGGTCGAGTGGGTGCGAGTCGTTCTGGTTGAGGATGCTGGCGGTGCCGTCGTCGACGCTCAGCGACGAGTCGCCGATGGGCCCGTCGCTGGGAGCCCGCAACGGGGTCACCATGAGCTTCAGCTCGCCGAACTCCAGCGGCACCCCGGCCTCGGTGTACACCATGTTCGTGTATCCGAGCGCGCGCAGATCGGTCTCCAGGTCGTCGGTGGGATACTCGGGCAGCAGCACCCGAATGCCTTTCGGCACATGCTGCTCGAGCAGCCGGGCGTCGAAGTGGTCGCGGTGGCGGTGCGAGATGTAGAGGAAGTCGGCCTTGCCGAACCGTTCCCACTCGAGGTGGCGGTTGTCCGGGAACGGGAACCATGAGCCGAAGAAGCTCGGGCCGACAACAGGATCGCAGAGGATGCTTCCGCCCGCCGTCTCGATGAACATCCCCGCGTGCCCTAGGCCTGTGATCCGCATGGATTCCTCCCGTTCCGATCAGTAATCGAGTCTACGTGGGAAGCGGCTCAGGCTTCGAAGAGTTCGCGGGTGACCCGTTCCCGCAGGGCGTCGAGCTTGCTCGATCCCAGGCCGCGTGCTTCACGGCATCCATCCTCGCAGCCGCCTCCGATGCTCTTAGGAGACGCGGGCGATGCCGGCGAGCACGCCGTGCACGAAGGTTCCCGAGCCGTCGGTGGAGAACTCCTTGGCGAGCTCGACCGCCTCGTCGATCGCGACGGCCGCGGGCACGTCGTCGTTGTACAGCAACTCCCACACGCCCATGCGCAGCAGCGCACGATCGACGGCGGGCATCCGTACCAGCGGCCAGTCCTTGGAGACGGTGGTGATCTGCTCGTCGATCTCGTCGCGATTGTCGATCACGCCGTCGACGATCTCGCGGGCGTACAGCCACGAGCCCTCGCGAGCCGGCTCGTTCGCCGCGCGCTTGGCCTCGGCGGCGAGCATCGCCGCGACCTCCTCGCCGCGCACATCGGCCTGGAAGAGGATGTCGAGGGCGCGTTTGCGCGCCTTGGAGCGGGCGCTCACGCCTTACTTCTCGCGGCCGAGGTACTCGCCCGTGCGCGTGTCGACCTTGACCTTCGTGCCCGTCTCGAGGAACAGCGGCACCTGGATCTCATAGCCGGTCTCGACGGTGGCGGCCTTGGTGCCCGCCGACGAACGGTCGCCCTGCAGCCCCGGCTCGGTGTAGGTGATCTCGAGCACGACCGAGGCCGGCAGGTCGAGGTAGAGCGGGTTGCCGTTGTTCAGCGCGATCGTGACCTGCTGGTTCTCGAGCATGAAGTTCGCCGCATCGCCGACGATCGATGCCGGCACCGACAGCTGCTCGTAGTCGGTCTGATCCATGAACACGAAGCTGTCGCCGTCGTTGTACAGGTAGGTGTAGTCGCGGCGGTCGACGTTCTCGATCTCGACCTTCGCGCCCGCGTTGTACGTGCGGTCGACGCTCTTGCCGGTCACCACGTTCTTGAGCTTCGTGCGCACGAAGGCGCCGCCCTTGCCGGGCTTGACGTGCTGGAACTCGACGACGCTCCAGAGCTGTCCGTCGATGTTGAGGACGACGCCGTTCTTGATGTCTGCGGTCGATGCCATGAGTGAGAGGATTCCCGTTCGTCGAAGGGCGGCGGCCGGGCGGCCGACACCCGATTCTACGGGATGCCTGTCGTCCGGCCGTCGCAAGAGCTTGGCCGTGACGTCTGCGCGCTCGGATTCAGTACGGCTTGGCGTCGTCCGTGCGGGGCTCTGGAATCAACGAGCTTGTCCCCGGCACCACGCCGAAGTCGGCGAGAAGGTGACCCAGCTCGGTGTTCGCCAGCTTGTTGATCAGGTGGCGCTGGATCGGAGTGCCTCGAGCACCGAACGACGGCGCGCCGTCTTGCAGATCGGTCGTCGCCTTCAACAGGTAACGGAGGTCATAGGTCGAATTGAACACCTCGGGAACCGCCCGCTCGACGTCTAGCAGCTCGTAGGTCGCGACCATGCCGGTGCGCACCGAGTACTCCGTCGTGAAGATCGTGTCGCGCGTCGTCTCGGCGAACTGGCCGACGAAGGCGAAGTTCTCGCTTCCGGCGGGCACCACCTGCGGCCGGTCGCCGGCCTGGCGCGGCATGAAGAACGACGTGACGTACGGCATCATGACGGGCACGGTCTTGACCGCGTTCGCCGCGAGCTCGGGAATCTCGTCGACAGGGACCCCCATGTGGTACAGCCATTCCTGCGTGATCTCCTCGCCCGTGCACTCCTGCATCGGCTTCTTCACGTATGAGCCGGGCACGTCGACGAACAGACCGTAGATCCACGCGACGATCTCGGTGGGCTTCTGCGCCTTGAAGTGCGGCTGTCGGTTCACGGTCCAGCTCATCAGCCATGGCGAGTCTCGCACCGTCACGATGCCACCGGTGACGACCTTTCCCGAGAACGGGTCGCGCTCGCAGATGGCCTCGATGTACTTCGGTACTCGCTCGTCGAGCGTGGTAGCCGTCGCGGACTCCCATTTCGTCTTCTCTATGTCGCCGCAGAAGACCTCGGGGCGACCGAACTCGGGCGACTTCGCTGCGATCGTCTTCCACAGGTCCCACGCGGGTGCGGGACCGGTCTTCAGCTGCGCCGCCTTGTGGTGGGAGCCGTCGTCGGAGTTCTCGGTCAACGAGCCGATCGTGATCAGCACGAGGTCGTCGACTGTCAGGTCGACCCCTCCTTCGACACCGTTGCTCACCCAGTCGATGCGCGTGGCACGTTTGCGGTCGGGTGTGATGTCGAACTGCACGTCGGTCACGGTTGTGGAGAACTGGAATGTCACGCCCTGGTCGAGCAGCCACGTGTAGATCGGCAGCACGAAGGACTCGTACTGGTTGTACTTCGTGAACTTCAATGCCGACATGTCGGGGAACTCCCCGAGAAGGTGCGAGAAGCGGTGGAAGTACAGCTTCATCTCCAGCGCGGAGTGCCACTCCTCGAACGCGAACATCGTTCGCCAGTACAGCCAGAAGTTGCTGTCCAGGAACTCGCGCGAGAACACCTCGTCGATGCGCTTGTTCTCCATCTGCGCGCGAGTGGACATAAAGAGGTGCACCACCTCCTTCTGCGCCTTCTTGCTGAGGTTGAACTTGAAGTCGGTGCCCGCGTCCTTGCCCTGCTTCTCGGTCACGCGTCGCTTGGAGTAGTTCGGGTCGTCGTTGTTGAGCCACACGAACTCGTCGAGCATGCTCGCCCCCTCGATCTCGAGCGAGGGAACGGTGCGCACCGCATCCCACAGGCACTCCATGTGCTCCTCGAGTTCGCGGCCGCCCCGGATCACGAAGCCCTTCTCCGGGTATTTGATGCCGTCGAGCGCTCCACCGGGCAGATCCAGCTCTTCGAGGAAGGTGATGCGGTCGCCCGCGATCTGACCGTCCCGGATCATGAAGATCGCAGCGGTGAGGTTCGCCAGACCCGCTCCGACGAGCCACACTCGCTTGTCGTCAGCCCCGGCGGGCTTCCGTGGGCGGGCGAATGCCTGATAGTTTCCGCTTCCGTAGTGCATGGCCCCTCCTCGATAGATGTGCCCGACTACGATCCTATCGGCTGCGGTCGACGGGACCGGGATGTGCGACAAGAATTCACTATGGCTCCCACCCTGGATCTCACCTGGCAGCTGACCCCGAGACTACCTCGATCAGTCGCGCGGTGGCGGTTGCATAGCCCGGTACGCCCTCCCCGGTGACGTGCACCACGGCGATGTCGGCGACGTACGAGTGGTGACGGAACTCCTCGCGCTGCGTGACGTTCGAGATGTGCACCTCGGCGACGGGCAGCGCGACCGCGGCCAGTGCGTCCCGCAGCACGATCGATGTGTGCGTGAGACCGCCCGGGTTGATGATGATCCCGGCACAGTCCTCGCGGGCCTGGTGGATGGCATCCAGGAGCACGCCCTCGTGGTTGCTCTGCACCGCACCGACCTCGAAGCCGCGCCGGCCGGCAGTGTCGGCGACGAGCCGTTCGACGTCGGCGAGCGTCTCGTGCCCGTAGACCTCGGGCTCACGGATTCCCAGGAGATTGAGATTGGGCCCATTGACGAGAAGGAGTCGGCGTGGCATGTTCACGGCACCAACCTAGCCCGCGACCTCTTGATACGCCGCGAACATCAGCGACTCGTCGGGTGCCTGGAGCACCGTCGGCCGGGCGATCTCGTCGAGCACGATGAAGCGCAGCATCCCACCCCTGCTCTTCTTATCGCGCTGCATCGTCGCCAGCAGCTGCGACCACGCCCCCGGCCGGTAGGTGAGCGGCAGGCCGAGGGAGGTGAGGATGTCGCGGTGTCGTCGCACCGCGTCGTCCGACAGGCGGCCGGCGAGCCGCGACAGCTCGGCGGCGTACATCATGCCGATCGAGATCGCCGCGCCGTGCCGCCACTGATAGCGCTCCGCATGCTCGATCGCGTGGCCGAGGGTGTGCCCGTAGTTGAGGATCTCGCGCAGGCCGGCCTCGCGGAAGTCTTCGCTGACCACGCGCGCCTTCATGTCGATGGCGAGCTCCACCGTGCGCCGGAACGCCGCCGAGTGCGGGTCCACGGCCTCGTCGGCATCTGCTTCGATGAGATCGAGGATCTCGGGCGCCCAGATGAAGCCCGCCTTGACGACCTCGGCGTAGCCGGCGACCCGCTCGTTCCGGCTGAGGGTGTCGAGCAGTTCGAGATCGCACAGCACGGCGCGCGGTGCCCAGAACGCCCCGACGAGATTCTTGCCTTCCGCGGTGTTGATGCCGGTCTTGCCGCCGACGGCCGCATCGACCATGCCGAGCACCGTCGTCGGTACCTGCACGACCGCCACGCCGCGCAGCCACGTGGCGGCGACGAACCCGGCCAGGTCGGTCACCGCTCCCCCGCCGAAGCCGACGACCGCATCGGTGCGCGTGAAGTCGGCCTGACCCATGATCTGCCAGCAGAACGCCGCAACCTCGACGCGTTTGCCCGCCTCGGCGTCAGGCACCTCGGCCAGGAGCACGTCGGCCCCCTCGCCCAGCGCATCCAGCAGGGTGGGACGCAGCTGCTCGGCCCGTTCCCGCAGCGTCGGCGGGTGCACCACGAGCACCTTGCGAGCGCTCTCCGGGAGCAGCTGAGCTAGTTCGGAAAGGATGCCGCGGCCCACCAGGATCTCGTAGGGCGCGGTTCCGGTCACCGAGATGGTCGTCGTGGCGCTCATGTCTACGTCGTCTCCGTTTCCTTGGCCCACTGCACGATGGCATCGACGATGCCCTGCAGCGGTCCGTGCGAGGTGTCGAAGGTCACATCGGCCACCTCGTCGTACAGTGGCCCGCGCTCGGCGGCGATGCGCACCCACCGGTCCACGGGGTCGTCGGCGTCCAGCAGGGGGCGGCTGCCACCCCCGATGCGCTCGCGCACCACACGCGGTGAGACCGTCAGCAGCACGACACGGTGCGACTGCAGCCGCGCCCGGGTGCCCGCATCGAGCACCGCGCCGCCGCCGAGGGCGACGACGCCGCCGTGCGCGAGAGCCTGCTGCACGGTGTCGCGCTCGATCGTGCGGAAGTGCTCTTCGCCGTGTGTGCGAAAGATCTCCGGGATCGGCCCGTGCTCCGCGGCGATCATCTTGTCGGTGTCGACGAACGGCAGCCCCTGCGCGCGGGCCACCCGTTTGCCGACGCTCGTCTTGCCGGCCCCCATGGGCCCGACCAGCACGAGAGCGTGTGCGGTGCGCGACGGGTCAGGCGAGGTCATGCTCGACGAGTGCGGCCTCCGACGCGGGCGTGGTGCGCAGCGTCTCGGGGATCGCCGCCAGGTAGCCGTCGAGATTGCGGCGGGTCTCGCCGATGCTGTCGCCGCCGAACTTCTCGAGCACGGCCTCGGCGAGCACCACGGCAACCATGGCCTCGGCGACGACGCCGGCGGCGGGGACGGCGCACACGTCGGAGCGCTGGTGGTGCGCCGACGCGCTGTCACCGGTCGCGATGTCGACGGTGCGCAGCGCGCGGGGCACCGTAGCGATCGGCTTCATGCCGGCGCGCACGCGCAGCACGGTGCCGGTCGACATGCCGCCCTCGGTGCCGCCTGCGCGGTCGGAGCCGCGGGTGATGCCGGCGTCGACGGCGAACAGCTCGTCGTGTGCGGCCGATCCGCGTCGGCGGGTCGTCTCGAAGCCGTCGCCGACCTCGACCGCCTTGATCGCCTGGATGCTCATGAGCGCCTGGGCGAGGCGTCCGTCGAGACGACGGTCCCAGTGCACGTGGGAGCCCAGGCCGGGGGGCAGGCCGTACGCCAGCACCTCGACGATGCCGCCGAGCGTGTCGCCGTCCTTGCGAGCGGCATCGACCTCCGCGACCATGAGCGCCGATGTCGCCGGGTCGGAGCAGCGCAGCTCGTCGGCATCGAGGCGATCGACGTCGTCCGGTGTCGGCAGCGGTGCTCCCTCGGGCACGGTCACAGGTCCGATCGACAGCGTATGGCTCACAAGCCGGATGCCCAGCTCGCCGAGGAACGAACGCGCGATCGCCCCGAGGGCGACGCGTGCGGCCGTCTCCCGGGCACTCGCCCGCTCGAGGATCGGCCGTGACTCGTCGAAGTCGTACTTCTGCATGCCGACCAGGTCGGCGTGCCCGGGGCGCGGCCTCGTCAGCGGGGCACCCCGGCCGCGTGAGCGGTCGGTGAGCTCGACCCGCTCGGCGCTCATCACCTCGACCCACTTGGGCCACTCGGTGTTGCCGATGCGCACGGCGATCGGGCTGCCGAGCGAGAGCCCGTGGCGTACGCCCGCCGACAGCGTGAGCTCGTCCTCCTCGAACTTCATCCGTGAACCGCGCCCGTAGCCGAGCTTGCGGCGCGCCAGATCGGCGCGGATGGCGTCGAGGGTGATCGGGACGCCCGCGGGCAGCCCCTCCATGACGGCGATCAGCTCGGGGCCGTGCGACTCCCCTGCTGTAAGGACACGAAGCATCCCGCCATTGTCCCACGAGCGCAGGTGACGTCGACTCACATGACGGCGGTGCGCATCGCCTCGAGCACCGCGGGCTCGTCGGGCAGGATCTGCGACGGGTCGCCCGTGCAGAAGATGCGCACCTGCAGCAGCGCCTGCTGCACCAGCATCCCCGACCCGTTCACCGCCGTGCCGCCCGCGTCCGCGAACGCGGCGGCGAGCGGTGTCGGCCACGTGCCGTACACGACGTCGTAGAGCATGCCACCCGAGTGAGCGACCGCTGTCGTCACCGCGGTGCTCAGCGCGACGTCCCCGGGAAGGGTGGCCACGGTCAGCGCGACCGGGGCGTGCTCTGCGTCGTCGAGGGAGGCTGCGTGCACCTCGACGCCGAGTGTCTCGCCCAGTGCACGAAGGGGCTGCACGGCCGAAGGGCGGCGGGCGGCGACGTCCACGCGCTGCGCGCCGAGGTGCGCGAGCGCCGCGAGTGCCGATGTGGCCGTGGCGCCGGCGCCGATGATGCGTGCGGTGTCGATGCCGTCGAAGCCGTGGGTGCGCAGGTCGCATACCAGGCCTCCGACATCGGTGTTGTATCCGCGCGGCCCGCCCTCGACGCCGACCACGAGCGTGTTGACCGCGCCGGTGAGGGTGGCGGCCTCGTCCCGGGTCGCGGCGGCGCGGTGCGCGAGGCCCTTCAGCGGATAGGTGAGCGACAGTCCGCGGAACCCCGGGTCGAGGCCGCCCAGCTCACGGTCGAAGTCGTCGGCACCGACCTGCCGGCGCCCGTACGACCACGGCAGCCGCAGCACCGCGTAGGCCGCGGCGTGCAGCGCCGGTGAGCGGCTGTGGTCGATCGGGTCGCCCCACACCTCCAGCGCGTCGCCGTGCCGCATGGTCACGGGTCAGCAGCCGGAGTCGGGATTGTCGGCGCACCACTGCTGCATCTGCGCGACATACCGCAAGTGCTCGGCATACCTGTTGGTGAAGACGGTCTCGCCCGTGTCCATGTTCACGGTCACGAAGTACAGCCAGGGTCCGTCTGCCGGGTGCATGGCGGCATCGATCGCCAGATCGCCCGGGTTCGCGATCGGCCCGAGCGGCAGGCCGGTGTACACATAGGTGTTCCACGGGTTGTCGTCGTACTGCGCCTCCTCCGAGGTGCTCGCCGAGCCGTCGTGCAACTGCCCGAAGCCGAACTGCGCCGTCGAGTCCATCTGCAGATAGCCGAAGGTCTCGGAGTTGTTCGGGTCGAGGCGATTCTGGATCACCCGCGAGACCTTGTAGAAGTCCTCCGCGAAGCGCGCCTCGCGCTGGATGATCGATGCGATTGTGAGGATCTCCTCGCGCCGGTCGACCGGAACCACGGCGGCGTCGAGGGACTGCACCGCGCGGTCGACCATCGTCCGGATGATGTCCTGCGCGGTCACACCCGGATCGAACGTGTACATCGCCGGGAACAGCCATCCCTCGAGCGTGTCGGCCGTCACGCCGTAGTCGGCGGGCGTCGACACCGCCGCCTGGAAGTCTTCGAGCGGCATGTCCATGCTTTCGGAGAGGATCCCGATGGTCGCCGCGACCGTCAGTCCCTCGCGCACCAGAGCGGAGTTCTCGAGCTTGTTCTCGGGATTCTGCAGCGCCTCCAGCGCGGCCGCCGAGGTCATCTGCAGCTGCAGGCGATATACGCCGGGGTAGAACGTCGGGTTCTGCTGGGTCTCGATGAGCATGTCGTAGAACGCCGAGCCGGTCTTGGTCACCCCGGCTTCGAACAGCCGCTCGGATATGGTGTGGGGCACCTCCCCCTCCGCGATCGTCACCAGAGCCTCGCCGTGCGCCAGACCGGGCTCGAAGTCTTTCGGCTCCTCCCAGCCGAGCACTGCGCGGATCTGATCCTCGTAGGCGTTCCACGCCCACACGCCGACACCCACGGCGCCGCCGAGCAGCAGGACGATGATGCCCAGCGCGATCCAGCCGCCGACGCGCCGCTTCTTCTTCGGCTTGCCGGTGTAGGGGTCCTGTTCCGCGGACGGGGTGAAGAGGTCGTCGAGGGTCGGCGTCGCCGGGGCGGCGGAGACCACGTCCTGCTCCGTTGCGGCCGCACCGGTGCGCACCGCCGCTTGGCGCGCTTCGCGTCGCGACGTCGGCGGGAGCGAGGGATCGGACATCAGACTTCGGGCTCTCGGGATGTGGGTACGGTTTCACCGGGTGCGCGTCCTGTGCGCTTCTCCACGTCCAGCGCCTGCTGGAGCAGCACGACGGCGGCGACCTGATCGATGATCCTACGCGAGGAACGCTGAGTTCTGCCGGAGTCGCGCAGCGCGGCGTGCGCAGAGACGGTGCTGAGGCGTTCATCGACCAGGCGCACGGGGAGAGCGGATGCCTCGGCCACCGCCGCCGCGAAGTCCCGAGCGTCGCGAGTCGACGCGGTGTCTTCGCCGTGCAGGTTCAGCGGAAGGCCGATGACGACCTCGATCGCCTCGTACTCCGTGGCCAGCTCGACCACCCGGCGCACTGGATCGCCCGTCTGGCGCGGCACGGTCTCGACGGGCGTGGCCAGCAGGCCGTCCACGTCGCTGCGCGCGACCCCGACGCGAGCCTTCCCGACGTCGACACCCAGCCGCGGACCGCGGCGGAAGCCTTCGGCATCCACCCGGATCAGGCCTTCAGCGCGTCGCGCACGGCCGCCAGCGCGGCCGGGGTCGCCGCAGCATCCGCCCCGCCGCCCTGGGCCACATCGTCGCGACCGCCGCCACCACCGCCCAGCACGGCGGCAGCTGCTTTCGCCAGCAGCCCGGCCTTCGCGCCGGCATCGCGGGCCGCCGGTGTCGTCGCCACGATGACCACCGGGCGTCCGTTGGCCTCACCGGCGAGAGCGACCACCCCGGCAGCAGAGTCGAGTCGATCGCGCACGGCAAGCACGAGGGAACGCAGATCGTCGGCAGATCCGACAGTGCCGATCACCTCGGTCACGACCGTGAACGCGCCCTCGGTCGTCGCCGCCGCAGCGAGGGCGGGGGCCTTCTCGGTCAGCGACTTCGCCTCGAGCGCGGCGATCTTCTTCTCGGCGGCCTTGAGGTTTGCGGACAGCTCGGCGATGCGTGCCGTCAGCTGATCGCGCGGCGTCTTCAGTGTGCTCGTCAGCTCGGTGACGATCGCACGCTCCGCGGCGAGCGACCGGAACGCGTCGAGGCCGACCAGCGACTCGATACGACGATTCGACGCGCCCACCGACGACTCGCCCACGAGCGAGATCAGCCCGATCTCGGCGCTCGAGCCGACGTGCGTGCCGGCACACAGCTCGCGCGACCACGGGCCGCCGATGTCGACCATGCGCACTTCGTCGCCGTACTTCTCGCCGAACAGCGCCATGGCGCCGGCCGCCTTGGCCTCGTCGAGGGTGACGACCCGGGTCTCGACGGCGAGGTTGTCGCGGATCGCGTTGTTGGCGATCTCCTCGATCTCGGTCCTGGTCTCGGGCGAGAGCGCCTGGCCCCAGGTGAAGTCGAAGCGCAGATAGCCGGCTCGGTTAAGTGACCCGGCCTGGGTCGCGCTCTGGCCGAGCGTGTCGCGCAGCGCGGCGTGCACGAGGTGCGTCGCCGAATGCGCCTGCCGCGCGGCCCGGCGATTGGCGGCATCCACCACCGAGGTCGCCGCCGACCCGACGGCCACCTCGCCGCTGGTCACCTCGACCGTGTGGCTGACCAGTCCCGGCACCGGGCGCTGCACGTCGAGCACCTGCAGCTCGAACCCGGGCCCGACGATGACGCCCTTGTCGGCGACCTGGCCGCCCGACTCGGCGAACAGCGCCGTCTCTGCAAGCACGACCTCTGTGACCTGTCCCTGCGCGGCGCGGTCGGCGGGGTGCCCGTCGACGAGCAGTCCGAGCACCGTCGACTCGGTCTCGAGGTCGGTGTAGCCGGTGAACACCGTCTCGCCGCGCCCGCGCAGCTCGCGGTAGACGCTCGTGTCGGCGAGCTGGCCCTTGCGGGCACGCGCGTCGGCCTTGGCCCGCGTGCGCTGCTCGTGCATCAGGGCGTCAAAGGCCGTGCGGTCGACCGTGAGCCCTGCCTCCTCCGCGATCTCGAGCGTGAGATCGATCGGGAACCCGTAGGTGTCATGCAGCAGGAACGCCTCGGAGCCGGCGAGCGTCGTTCCTCCGGCGTCCTTCGTCTGCGTCAGCGACTCGTCGAGGATCGCCGAGCCGGACGCCAGCGTGCGCAGGAACGTCGCCTCCTCTGCCAGCGCGTATTGCTCGATGCGCGGGTAGTCCGTCTCGACCTCGGGATATGCCTGCTTCATCGCGTTGCAGGATGCCGCGAACAGCACGGCGAACGTCGGCCCGCCGACGCCGAGCAGACGCATCGAGCGGATCGCCCGTCGCATGAGGCGGCGCAAGACGTAGCCGCGGCCCTCGTTCGACGGAGTGACGCCCTCGGAGAGCAGCATGAGCGATGAACGCACGTGGTCTGCCACGATGCGGAAGCGCACGTCGTCGTCGTGATTCACGCCGTACGGCCGCCCCGACAGCTCCACCGCGGCGTCGAGCACCGGGCGCACCTGATCGGTCTCGTACATGTTGTCGACGCCCTGTTTGAGGAAGGCGACGCGCTCGAGGCCCATGCCGGTGTCGACGTTCTTGTTCGGAAGCTCGCCCACGATGGAGAAGTCGTACTTCGAGGTCACATCGGCGATCTCGTACTGCATGAACACGAGGTTCCAGATCTCGACGTAGCGGTCGTCGTCGGTGGCGGGGCCTCCGTCGATGCCGTAAGCCGGACCGCGGTCGAAGAAGATCTCCGAGCACGGGCCGGCAGGGCCGGGCAGCCCGGTGCTCCAGTAGTTCGTGTCCTTGCCGAGCCGCTGGATGCGCTCCTCCGGCAGTGACGACAGCTTCAGCCATAGGTCATGGGCCTCGTCGTCCTCTTCGTACACGGTGACCCAGAGCTCTTCGGGGTCGAAGCCGAGACCGCCCTGTGCGTCGGGGGTGGTCAGCAGCTCCCACGCGAAGCGGATCGCACCCTCTTTGAAATAGTCGCCGAACGACCAGTTGCCCAGCATCTGGAAGAACGTGCCGTGCCGGGGCGTGTGCCCCACCTCTTCGATGTCAAGGGTGCGCAGGCACTTCTGCACGTCGACCGCACGTGGGTAGGGCGCCGGGACGTCGCCACTGAGATACGGGATGAACGGCACCATGCCGGCGATCGTGAACAGCAACGCGGGGTCATCGGTGACCAGGGGCGCCGACGGGACGATCGTGTGCCCGTTCTTCTCGAAGTACTGCAGGAATCGGCGCGAGATCTCCGCGGTCTTCATGCACGGTCCTCGCTGCTGCCGGCGTGCGCCTCGGCGCTCCGCGACTCCTGCTCGCGGTACGCCTCGGTCATGCGGTCGGTGAACGCGCCGATGCGTGCATCGACCTCGGCGAGCAGCTCGTGGCCCCGAGGGTTCTTGTCGAGGAGATGGGCGGCGACGAAGCCGCCGACGACACCGAGCAGAAACCAGATCAGGCTCTTCATGGTGACCATCGTAAGGGAAGGGAAGAGGGCGCCGGGGGGTGCGCCCCCGACGCCCTCTCGAGCGATGCGCGTGTGCGCGGATCAGCGCGCCGCGTAGTACTCCACGACGAGCTGCACGTCGCAGACGACGGGAACCTCGGCTCGCTTCGGGCGCCGCACGAGGCGGGCCTGCAGCTTGTCGAGCTCGACCTCGAGGTAGCCCGGGACCGGGGGCAGCACCTCGGCGTGTCCACCGGCAGCAGCGACCTGGAACGGCTCGGTTCCCTCGCTGCGGGCCTTGACGTGGATGAGCTGGCCCGGCTTCACACGGAACGACGGGCGGTCGACGAGCTCGCCCTCGACGAGGATGTGGCGGTGCACGACGAGCTGACGCGCCTGCGCCATCGTACGGGCGAAGCCCGCACGCAGCACGAGCGCGTCGAGGCGCATCTCGAGCTGCTCGACGAGGTTCTCACCGGTCAGGCCGTCCTTGCGGCGGGCCTCTTCGAACTGGATGCGCAGCTGCTTCTCGCGCAGGTTGTACTGCTCGCGCAGGCGCTGCTTCTCGCGCAGGCGGACGGCGTAGTCACTGTCGGCCTTGCGCTTGGTGCGGCCGTGCTCGCCCGGAGCGTAGGGACGCTTCTCGAGGTAGCGGGCGGCCTTGGGAGTGAGCGCGACGCCGAGCGCGCGCGACAGACGGACCTTGCGGCGGTCCTGAGCCTTCGAAGCCATGATTGCCTTCCTGAACGCGGCCGTGCGTTTCACGACGCGCGGACGTATCTCCCGCTCCTCGCCCTCACCGGACTGCACGCCGAAGCACACCGGCAGGTCTTGATCAGAGGAGGGGGATGCCCAAAAACTCGGTTTCGAGCCGATCTAGTGTATCAAAGTGCGGCGGGCGGCTCACTGCCCGCCGAGGATGCGCCGGATCTTCTCGAGGCGCGCCTGCACTTCGCGCTCGGCGCCGAGCGCCTTGGGCTCGTAGTAGCGGCGCCCTCGCAGCTCGCCGGGCAGGTACTGCTGGCGGGCGACACCGACCTCGGTGTCGTGCGGGTAGAGGTAGCCCTTGCCGTGGCCCAGGCGCTTCGCCCCGGGGTAGTGCGCGTCGCGAAGATGCGTCGGCACCCGGCCGAAGCCGCCGGTGCGGACGTCGGCGATGGCCTTGTCGATCGCCAGATACGCCGCATTCGACTTTGCAGCGGTGGCGAGGTAGGCGGTCGCCTCGGCGAGCGGGATGCGCCCTTCGGGCATGCCGATGAACGCCACCGCATCGGCGGCGGCAACGGCGATCTGCAGTGCCTGCGGGTCGGCGAGCCCGATGTCCTCCGCGGCTGAGATCACCAGGCGTCGGGCGATGAAGCGCGGGTCCTCCCCCGCTTCGACCATGCGTGCCAGATAGTGAAGCGCGGCATCCACGTCGGAGCCTCTGATCGACTTGATGAAGGCGCTGATCACGTCGTAGTGCTCGTCGCCCTGCTTGTCGTAGCGCAGCAGCGCACGGTCGACGGCCTGCGCGACATGCGCCGCGGTGACCGCCGGGGTCTCTCCCTCCTCGGCGACGGGAAGGGATGCCGCGGCCTCCAGTGCCGTGAGTGCCCGCCGGGCATCGCCCGAGGCGAGGCGCACCAGGGCGGCGCGTGCGTCGTCGTCGACGCGCACACTGCCGGCGAGGCCGCGCGGGTCGTCGACGGCACGATCGAGCAGCATCCCGACGTCCTCGTCGGCCAGCGGCCGCAGCGTGAGCAGGAGTGAGCGGGACAGCAGCGGCGAGATCACCGAGAACGACGGATTCTCGGTGGTGGCGGCGATCAGCACCACCCAGCCGTTCTCCACACCCGGTAGCAGGGCGTCCTGCTGGGCCTTCGTGAAGCGGTGGATCTCGTCCAAAAAAAGGATGGTCGACTGACCGTACAGATCGCGCTGGTTCACGGCATCCTGCATCACCTCCCGGACGTCCCGCACGCCGGCGGTCACCGCCGAGAGCTCGACGAAACGGCGCCCCGACGTGCGGGCGATCGCCTGTGCCAGGGTCGTCTTGCCCGTCCCCGGCGGGCCCCACAGGATCACCGACACCGCTCGCTGGGATCGGGCGTCGGCGGCGGCCAGCTGTACCAGAGGCGAGCCGGGCGCGAGCAGATGCTGCTGACCGGCCACCTCGTCGAGCGACGCGGGGCGCATCCGCACCGCCAGCGGTGTCTGGCGATGAGCGTCGCCCGCGAACAGAGCGGTCGGGGTCGTCACCCACCCAGGCTATCGGCGGCCTCCGACGCGATCGGTTTGGGCCGCCCACCGCCCAGTGCGTAAAGTCGTTGCGGGTCGGCAGGTGATCCGGACGAGGAGGGCACGTGGCCACGGGCGGCAGATCCCCTAAGGCGCGCAGCGAGCGCGAGGAGCGCGAACGCGCACGTGTCTACCAGGCGCGCGCGCAGTTCCACGACGCGCGGATCCGGCGCCGCACCCGCGACAACGTCGTCGCCGGCGTGGTCGGCGGGCTGCTCATCGCCGGTGTCATCGCCGGGCAGATCGCGTACTACGTCGTCGGTCCCGGGGCGCCCGAACCGGTGCCGACCCCTACTCCGACCGTGACCGACAGCACCGGTCCTACCCCGACGCCGTACCCTGGTACGCCGACGCCGTCGCCGACCCCCTGACGGGGCACCGGGCCGTACTAGGGTTAAGCGAATCGCCGAACATCGGCACCCGCCCCGACGATTGAGCCCACGTGACCGCGCCCGCAGACAAGCCCGAAGACACCACTCCGCCGACGCCGGAACCCGCGAAGCCGGTGCCCACGCCGGCGGCGATGCCGCGCCCCGTGCCCCGGCCGGTGCCGCGTCCCGCAACGGTCGCTGCGGTGCGCACGACGCCTGCCGAGGAGTGGGGACGCGTCGCCGAGGACGGCACCGTCTCGGTGCGCGAGGGCGACCAGTGGCGCCAGGTCGGGCAGTACCCCGACGGGACGCACGACGAGGCCCTGGCATACTTCACGCGCAAGTTCACCGACCTCGCCGACAAGGTGGCCCTGCTCGAGCAGCGCCACCGGGGCGGCGGAGCTTCGGCATCTGAGTTGCGCACGGCGGCCGCCCGCCTGGTCGACGAGGTCGACGGTGCCGCCGCCGTCGGCGATCTGGCAAGCCTCGCCGGCCGGCTCGACGCACTCACCGACACCCTCGGCGCCGCCAGCGCAGAGGAAGCGGCGGCGGCACGGGCCGCGGTGGACGAGGCCGTGCAGCAGCGCACCGTGCTCGTCGAGAGCATGGAGAAGCTGGCTGCGCGCGACCCCAAGTCGATCCAGTGGAAGCAGACCACCGCCGAGGTCAACGAGCTGTTCGCGCAGTGGCAGGCACAGCAGCAGGCAGGGCCGAGGCTGTCGAAGGCGGCCTCTCAGCAGCTGTGGAAGCGGTTCCGCGACGCGCGGGCAACCCTCGATCGGCACCGGCGCGAGTTCTACGCCGATCTCGACGAGACCCACAAGGCCGCACGCGACCGCAAGTCCGCCCTGGTGGCGAAGGCCGAGGCCCTGGCGCCCAAGGGCGAGGACGGCATCCCCGCATACCGCGACCTGCTCGACCAGTGGAAGAGCTCCGGACGTGCGGGGCGCAAGGCCGACGACGCGTTGTGGGCCCGGTTCAAGGCCGCCGGCGACGTGCTCTATGCGGCTCGTGCCGAGCGCGACAGCGCCGAGGTCGAGGCGTCCCTCGAGAAGATCGAGCAGCGGCGTGCCTTGCTCGACGAGGCCAAGGCCGTCGCCGACGAGAAGGACCTCCGAAAGGCCCGCACGCAGCTGACCGGCATCCAGCGCCGCTGGGACGAGATCGGCCGCATCTTCCCCCGTGACAAGGAGCGCGCGCTCGATGACGAGCTGCGCAAGGTCGAGCAGGCGCTGCGCGCGAGGGAAGACGCCGACTGGAAGCGCAACAACCCCGAGACCCGCGCCCGCGCCGACGACATGACCCAGCAGCTCACCGACGCCATCGCGAAACTCGAGGACGAACTGACGGCAGCCCGTGCGGGCGGGGATGCCACCGCGATCGCCGCCGCAGAGGAAGCCCTGGCTGCCCGCAAGGCGTGGCTCGGCGCCCTCGGACGCTGATCGCGGCAGGTTGTCCACAGGCGCCCCCGGTGCTCGGCGGAATACGCCACGCTGAGAGGGTGCCCCCGACGCAGACCGAACGGTTTCTGTACTTCGCACATCGCGCACTGTCGCCCGCCGAGTTGTCGGCGGCGCGCCTCGACGGGCACCTCGTGGAGGTCGGCGAGGGATACATCCCGGCCGACGCCGTCGAGACGGTCGCCCTTCGGGCCGCATCGCTGTCGCCGATCCTCGGCGATCAGCTGGCGGCGATCCGGCTCAGCGCCGCATGGGTGCACGGCGTCGTCGACGACCCGCCAGTGCGCCACGCCGCCCAGCGTGCCGTCGCGCACCGCATCACCACGATCGTCGACCGGTGCCTCGAATACCGCGACGGGGTCGTCGAAGGGCGGGACCTGCTGCGCATCGGCGGCGTGCTCGTGACGACCAGACCGCGCACCCTCGCCGACCTGAGCCGCGATCTGGTGCTGGGCGACGCCGCACCGGCGGTGGTTCGCGCCGTCGACGCGATGTCGGCCGATCCGACGACGACACGGGAGGCGATCGTGAGCCTCGCTCTGCACGAGGGCGTGCCGGGCAGACCGAAGGCGCTCGACCTGCTGCGCGAGCGGGAGCGGTGCGCTACGACGATGTGACGCGATACACGTCGTAGACGGCGTCGATGCGCCGCACGGCGTTGAGGACGCGGTCGAGGTGCACCGTGTCGCCCATCTCGAAGACGAACCGGCTGATCGCCAGCTGGTTGTTCGTGGTCGACACGGTCGCCGAGAGGATGCTGACGTGGTGCTCGCTCAGGACCCGGGTGACATCCGACAGCAGCGCCGACCGGTCCAGCGCCTCGACCTGGATCTGCACAAGGAAGACGCTCTTCGACGTCGGCGCCCACTCCACCTCGATCATGCGTTCGGGGTCGGCCATGAGCGCCTTCACATTCGTGCATGCGCGCTGGTGCACCGACACGCCCTGCCCGCGCGTGACAAAGCCCACGATTGAGTCTCCCGGCACCGGCGTGCAGCACTTGGCGAGCTTCACGAGGATGTCGGGCGCCCCCCGCACGAGGATGCCGGCATCGCTGCCCCGACCGCTGCGCCGGCCGCCGACCGGTGGAAGATCGATGGGGCCTGTCGTCGCTTCTGCCGCCCGGACCAGAGCCGTCACCTTCTCGAGCACAGACTGCGTCGAGACGTGGCCCTCGCCGACCGCCGCATACAGCGCGGTGACATCCTCGTACCTCAGCTGCTGCGCGACCTCGGCGAACGAGTCCTGGCTCATCAGCCGCTGCAGCGGCAGATTCTGGCGGCGCATCGCGCGGGCGATGGCATCCTTCCCCTGCTCGACCGCCTCGTCGCGACGCTCCTTCGTGAACCAGCCGCGGATCTTGCTGCGCGCGCGGGTGCTCTTGACGAAGCCCAGCCAGTCCTGACTGGGTCCCGCATCCGGATTCTTCGACGTGAAGACCTCGACGACGTCACCGCTCTTCAGCTCGGTCTCCAGCGGAACCAGGCGGCCGTTGACCTTCGCACCCATGGTGCGATGCCCGACCTCGGTGTGCACGGCATACGCGAAATCGACGGGGGTCGCCGCGGTGGGCAGGCCGATGACCCGACCCTTGGGAGTGAAGACGTACACCTCCTTCGCACCGATCTCGTAGCGCAGCGAATCGAGGAACTCCCCCGGGTCGGCGGTCTCGGCCTGCCAGTCCGAGATATGCGCCAGCCAGGCCATGTCGGCATCGGTCGTGCGTGATGACGCCTTGCCCCCGTTGACCTGCTCCTTGTACTTCCAGTGGGCCGCGACGCCGAACTCCGCCTGCTGGTGCATCTCGTGCGTGCGGATCTGGATCTCCACCGTGCGGCCCCCCGGGCCGATCACCGTCGTGTGCAGCGACTGGTACAGATTGAACTTGGGGGTCGCGATGAAGTCCTTGAAGCGACCGGGAAGCGGCGTCCAGCGCGCATGGATGGCACCGAGCACGGCGTAGCAGTCGCGCACGCTGCCCACCAGCACACGGATGCCGATGAGGTCGTAGATGTCGTCGAACTCGCGACCGCGCACGACCATCTTTTGATACACCGAGTACAGCTGCTTCGGCCGGCCGACGACCCGGCCGCGGATGCGCAGTTCGCGCAGGTCTTCGTCGACGGCGCTGATCACCTTCTGCACGTACTCCTCGCGCTGCGGCGTGCGCTGCCGCACAAGCGACTCGATCTCGGCGTAGATCTTCGGGTGCAACACTGCGAACGACAGATCCTCGAGCTCGGACTTGATGGCCTGGATGCCGAGCCGGTGCGCCAGCGGAGAAAAGATCTCGAGTGTCTCGGTCGCCTTCTTCTGCGCCTTCTCGGGAGGTACGAATCCCCATGTACGCGCGTTGTGCAGGCGATCGGCGAGCTTGATGATCAGCACCCGGATGTCCTTCGACATCGCGACGATCATCTTGCGTACAGTCTCGGCCTGTGCCGCGTCGCCGTACTTGACCTTGTCGAGCTTGGTGACCCCGTCGACGAGCATCGCGACCTCGTCGCCGAACTCGTGCGTCAGCTGATCGAGCTCGTAGCCGGTGTCCTCGACCGTGTCGTGCAGCAGGGCCGCGGCGATCGCGCGTGGGCCCAGACCGAGGTCGGCGAGGATCTGGGCGACGGCGACCGGATGGGTGATGTACGGCTCGCCGCTGCGGCGCACCTGCCCCTCGTGCGCCCGTGCAGCCACCGCGTACGCACGCTCGATGACGGCGAGGTCGCCCTTGGGGTGATTGGCGCGCACCGTGCGCAGCAGATGCTCGACGTCGTCGCGACGCAGCGACCGCGAGAAGATACGGGGAACCAGCCGACGCAGCGACGGCGGGGCGGTGGAACCGCCCGCGGGCGATGCGGTCTCCGTCATCTGCTCACCTCCCGGGCTCGTCCGCCCATCCTACGCCGGGGCGGCGCTGCACCGTCTCAGCGGACGGTGCGGCACGATCAGGCGTCGACGGCAGCCAGTTCGCGTGCGGCGAGCACTCGCGCATTCCGTGTCTTGATCTCCTTCTCGTTCTCACGGAAGAACGCGAATAGCGGAGCGGCCACGAACAGCGTCGAGTACGCCGCGACGATGATGCCCACGAAGATCGCCAGCGAGATGTCGCTGAGCGTGTCGGCGCCGAGCCAGATCGCACCGATGAACAGGATCGCTCCCACTGGCAGCGCGGCCACGACGGTCGTGTTGATCGATCGCACCAGCGTCTGGTTCACCGCGAGGTTGACCGACTCGCCGAAGGTCCTGCCGGATTGCTCCCCGTCCTCACGCGTGGTCTCTCTGACCTTGTCGAAGACGACAGTGGTGTCATAGAGCGAATACGCCAGGATCGTCAGGAAGCCGATCACGGCCGCAGGCGAGATCTCGAACCCAGCCAGCGCATAGATGCCGACGGTGATCACGAGCACATCGAGCAGACCGATGATCGCCGCGGCCGACATCTTCCACGTGCGGAAGTACAGCGCCAGGATCAAGAAGGTCAGCGCCAGAAAGATCGCCAGCCCCCACAGCGACTGACGCGTGACATCCGCACCCCAGCTGGGCCCGATGAAAGACGCGGTCACCTCATCGACGGGCACCTGGTATGCGTCGGCGAGCGCCGCGCGCACGGCCTGTGTCTCGTCGGCGCTCATCTGGTCTGTCTGCACCTGCACGGCGTCGTCACCGACGGTCGCCACCTTCGAGGTCGCACCCGGCACGACGGATGCGACGGCCTGGCTCGCAAGCGACTGGTCGGCGCTGCTCACCCCGGATACCGTGAACTTGGACCCCCCGGTGAACTCGATCGAGAACTGGATCGGCCGGAACAGCGGCACCAGCGCGGAAGCGACGACCAGCACGAGCGCAAGCGCGAACCACAGGCGACGGCGGCCGACGAAGGGGAAGGAGACCTTGCCGGCATACAGGTCGTTGCCGAGACGGCTCATGCGGCCCATCAGTGGTCCCCTTCCTTCGTGCTGCCGGAACTGGTGGATGCCTCGCCGCCCGTGCCGGCCGAGGCCAGCTCGGCGCGCTTGCGCTCGGCGATGGTCTGCCTGCGCTCCGCCTCGCCGCGGGACTTTCCCGCGCGGCGGGCGGCCTGCCCCTTGGCGGTGGCGGCCACCGGTGCGCGGAACTGCGCGCGGCCGCGGTACACGGCACCCAACGCCTCCGGATCCATGCCCGACAGCGGGTGCCCGTTGCCGAAGAATCGCGTGCGGGCCAGCAGCTGCATCACCGGGTGCGTGAACACGACGAAGATGAGCACGTCGATGACGGTGGTCAACCCCAGTGTGAACGCGAAGCCCTTCACCGTCGCGTCGGCGAGGATGTACAGCACCACGGCGGCGAGCACGTTCACCGACTTGGAGATGTAGATCGTGCGCTTGGCGCGGTCCCAGCCGTCCTCGACGGCGCCGGTGATCGACTTGCCATCGCGCAGCTCGTCACGTATTCGCTCGAAGTAGACGATGAACGAGTCCGCGGTGAAGCCGATTGACACGATGATGCCCGCGACACCGGCCAGTGACAGCCGGAAGCCCATTCGCCACGCCAGGATGCAGATCGCGAGGTAGGTGATCACGGCCATCGCCATGAGCGAGGCGATGATCACGAAGCCCAGGGCGCGGTAGGTGATGAGCGAGTAGAGGGCCACCAGTGCCAGACCGATGAGACCGGCGATCAGGCCGATCTGCAGCTGCTGATCGCCGAGGGTCGCCGAGATCGTGTTCGAGCTGACGACCTCGAAGCTGAGCGGCAGCGCGCCGTACTTCAGCTGGTCGGCGAGGACGCGGGCGCTGTCCTGCGTGAACGATCCCGAGATCGAGGGTCGTCCGTCCGTGATCACCGCGTTCATGCGCGGCGCCGAGATCACGTCGCCGTCGAGCACGAACGCGAACTGGTTGCGGGGTGCCTCCAGGCCGAACAGGCGCGTGCTGACCGTGGCGAACTGCTTGGTGCCGTCGGCGTCGAAGGTGAGCTGCACCTCCCACTGCCCGTTCTGCGCGTTCTGGCCGAAGCTGGCGTCGTCGATCGCGGAGCCGTCGAGCTCGACCGGCCCGAGGATGTATTTCGCGGTGCCGTCGGCCTCGCAGGTGATCAGCGGCTGGTCCTTCGGCTCGTTGGCCGGATCGTTGGCCGGATCGGCGCAGTCGTAGGCACGGAACTCCGCCTGCAGCCGAGGCGTGATCCAGTTCATGTCGCTGCCATCCGTGGGCGTGGCTGTTGGTGTGGACTCGAGGGTAGGGTCCGGCGACGGGTAGGGCGTCTGGTTGCCGTCCTCGCCGATGAAGCTCGTCGCCGGGGTGTCGACGAACAGCACCGAGCGCAGCTGCAGCTGCGCCGACGCCTCGATGCGCGCCCGCGTCTCGTCATCGGCCTGTCCCGGGATCTGCACGACGATCTGGTTGCCGGCCTGGGTGGTGATGTCGGCCTCGCCGACGCCGGAGGCATCCACTCGCTGGCGGATGATCGCCGCGGCCTGGTCCATCTGCTCCTGCGTGGGCGCCACGCCATCGGGCGAGGACGCCTGCAGTACGATCTGCGTGCCGCCCTGCAGGTCGAGGGCGAGCTCAGGTGTCCACGAGCTCTTCTGGAAGACGTAGACGCCGAGGGCGTTGATGCCGCCCAGCACGGCGACGATGATCAGGAGTGCCAGCAGTGCGCGCCACGCATGGCGGACAGGGGTCGATGTGGCCACGGAATCGCTTTCTCAGTGCACGCCCTTGTGCGGGCGAGAGGGTCAGTCCTCGGTCTTCTTGCCCTGTTCGGTGTCCGAGTTCTTCTCACCGGAGACCTCGGGCTCGATCGGAGCGATGTAGCCCTCGGTGACGTCCGCGGCGTATTCGGCCTGGTGCTCCTCAGCGGCGAGGAACTCCTCTTCCGAGAGGATGTCGGACGGTGTCACGACCCGCAGGATCGCCTGGCTGTGCACCTTCAGCTCGACACCCGGAGCAACCTGGATGAGGGCCGGCTGGTCGAGGTTCTCGGGGTCGTACGAGACGACCTTGCCGTAGAGGCCGCCCTGCAGCAGCACCTCGGCGCCGGGAACGGTCTCACGGGCCTTCTTCTCCTGCTCGGCCTTCATCCGCTGCGTGCGCCGCCGCGAGCTCCAGAACATGAACACGAGGAGCACAGCCAGCAGAAGGAGCAGACCGTATTGCGAGAGGAAATCCATACGAAGGACATCACCTTTCGGGTGGGGCACACCGCAGGACGGCGGCAGGCAAGGAGGGGTGCAGGCGAGAGGCCTTCAGGAATTATAGGTCATCGAATCCGAGCACGCTCTCAGCGCGGGCGCCGCCGAGGTGCGCGTATGCGGCCGGAGTGGCTGTGCGTCCGCGTGGGGTGCGGCCGATGAATCCGATGCGCACAAGATAGGGCTCCACGACGCTCTCGACCGTCTCGGCCTCTTCGCCGACCGCCACGGCGAGCGTCGACAGTCCGACAGGTCCGCCGCCGAAGCGATGCACGAGCGCGTCGAGCACGGCCCGGTCGAGGCGGTCGAGACCGATCGCATCGACGTCGTACAGCTCGAGCGCGGCGGACACGGCAGCGAGATCGGCATCCCTGCCCCCGCCGTGCACGAGTACGTAGTCACGCACCCGACGCAGCAGACGGTTCGCGATGCGGGGTGTGCCGCGAGACCGCCGGGCGATCTCGAAGCGCGCCTCCGGCTCGATCCGCACGTCCAGCATCGTCGCCGAACGCGAGATCACCCGTTCGAGGTCTTCTGCTTCGTAGTACTCGAGGTGGCCGGTGAAGCCGAATCGGTCGCGCAGCGGATTGGGCAGCAGGCCCGAGCGGGTCGTCGCGCCGACGAGGGTGAACGGGGCGAGGTCGAGAGGGATGCTGGTGGCCCCCGCGCCCTTGCCGACCATGATGTCGATGCGGAAGTCCTCCATCGCCAGATACAGCATCTCCTCCGCCGAGCGCGCCATGCGGTGCACCTCGTCGATGAAGAGCACTTCACCGGGCGTCAGGCTCGACAGCAGAGCGGCGAGGTCTCCCGCGTGCTGGATGGCAGGTCCGCTCGACAGCCGCAACGGGCGATCGCTCTCGTGCGCGACGATCATCGCCAAGGTGGTCTTGCCCAGGCCCGGGGGGCCGGAGAGCAGGATGTGGTCGGCGGATCGCTGCTGTAGCCGAGCCGCCTCGAGAAGCAGCTGCAGTTGACCGCGCACCTTCGGCTGGCCGACGAAGTCGCTGAGCGAAAGTGGGCGCAGGGCGCCCTCGATCGCGAGCTCGGACTCGTCCACCGGTTCTCGGTCGTCGCGGACGTCACCCATGTGCAGGCTCCGTGGGGCGCGCCGGTCCGAGCTGTGCCAGCGCCAGGCGCAGGAGGGCGCTCACCGATCCCTTGTCTGCTTCGGATGCGCCGGAGACGACACCGTCGAGCACATCGATTGCGGTGCGCTCGTTCCAGCCCAGCCCGACCAGAGCCGCGGTCACCTGGGACAGCACCGGTGCTGAGTCGCTGGCAGCGGGTGCCGGTGTCACCGGCACGACGGCGAGCTTTCCCGCCAGATGAACGACGATGAGCTTGGCGGTCTTCGGCCCGATGCCCGAGACCCGGCGGAACGGCGCATCGTCCTCGTCGGCGACCGCGGCGGCAATGGCGTCGACCGGCATCCCGGCGAGCACACCGAGTGCCGACTTCGGGCCGACCCCGGGCACGCCCAACAGCTGCAGGAAGACGACCAGCTCATCGCGCGTGGTGAATCCGAACAGGGCCAGTGCATCCTCGCGGACGACGAGGTGTGTGTGCAGGTGCAGCTCGCTCCCGACGTGCGCTTCCCGCACGATGTCGGGGGGCACCGCCACGCTGAAACCCACGCCCCCGACCTCGACGATCATCGTGTCGGTGTCGATGTGCAGCACGGTTCCGCGCAGGGACGAGATCATGCTGTCAGCCTAGGCCGAAGTTCGGAGCTTTGTTCTAGCGACACGCACTCAGCGCCGCGCCGCACGCTCGGCATCCGTCCAGGCGCGCTGCGCGGGGGTGAGCGGGGCGGTCGGTGCCGTCGCCGTGCCGCCGCGCCACGCATGGCACAGCGCCAGTGCGAGGGCGTCTGCGGCGTCGGCGGGGCGCGGCAGGGTGTCGAGCCGCAGGATGCGCGCGACCATCGTCTGTACCTGCCGCTTGTCGGCGGCGCCGTACCCGGTGATGGCGGCCTTCACCTCGGTGGGTGTGTGCAGGGCGGCGGGCAGACCGCGCTCGGCCGCCAGCAGCAGCGCGACGCCGCTGGCCTGCGCCGTGCCTATCACGGTGTGCCGGTTCTGCTGGGCGAAGACGCGTTCCACGGCGACCACATGGGGTTCGTGCTCCTCGAGCAGGGACCGGAGCCCGCGCGCCACCGCGGCGAGCCTGCCCTCGATCGGGTCGCCGGGCGCAGAACGCACGACGCCGAGATGCACGAGGGCTGCTGAGCGGTCGGGTGCAACGTCGACGATGCCCACGCCGCACCGGGTGAGCCCGGGGTCGATGCCGAGCACGCGAAGAGTGGATGCCACTCCCCCACGCTATGCGGGCGGCTCCGGCCGTGCGGCGGGGCGCGCCGTCAGTCGTCGGCTTCGAGCTCGGCCTGCACCTCAGCCGTCAGATCGAAGTTGCTGAACACGTTCTGCACGTCGTCGCTGTCCTCGAGCGCATCGATCAGACGGAATACCTTGCGGGCAGTGACGGCGTCGATCTCGATCTTCAGCGACGGCACGAACTCGACGTCGGCGGATTCGTAGTCCAGGCCCGCGTCCTGCAGGCCCTTGCGCACCGTGACCAGGTCGCTCGCCTCGGTGATCACTTCGAACCCCTGGGCGTGCGGCTCGACTTCCTCGGCGCCTGCCTCGAGGGCAGCCAGCATGACGTCGTCCTCGGTCGTGCCTTCGCCGGAGACGACGATGACGCCTTTGCGCGAGAAGTTGTACGCCACCGATCCGGGGTCGGCCAGCGACCCGCCGTTGCGGCTCAGTGACGTACGCACCTCGGCGGCAGCGCGATTCTTGTTGTCGGTGAGGCACTCGATCATCAGCGCGACGCCGTGGGGTCCGTAGCCCTCGTACAGGATCGTCTGGTATTCGACGGCGTCTCCGCCGATACCCGCACCGCGCTTGATGGCCCGGTCGATGTTGTCGTTGGGGACAGAGGTCTTCTTGGCCTTCTGGACCGCGTCGTAGAGCGTCGGGTTGCCGTTCAGGTCGGCACCGCCGAGCTTTGCGGCGACCTCGATGTTCTTGATGAGCTTGGCGAACGACTTGGCACGGCGCGCGTCGATGACGGCTTTCTTGTGCTTGGTCGTCGCCCACTTGGAGTGGCCGGACATGCGGTCGATTCTACCTAACCGGGCACGGTGGCTTCGCGCCAGGCGGCGGCCTGCGCCACCAGCAGGGCATGGAAGCGCAGCTCGGCGCCGACCTCGGGGTGGAACGCGGTGGCCAGCAGCGACCCCTGCCGCACCGCCACGATACGGCCGTCGTCGAGACGGGCGAGCACCTCGACGTCGTCGCCGGCCTGCTCGACGAGCGGGGCGCGGATGAACACCGCGTGCACGGGGGGCGCGCCGAGTGCGGGCACTGCGAGATCCGTCTCGAAAGAATCGACCTGGCTGCCGAACGCATTGCGGCGCACCGTGACATCCAGTCCGCCGAAGGTCTGCTGCCCCGCGATGCCGTCGCTGATCCTGTCCGCCAGGAGGATCATGCCGGCGCACGTTCCGTACACCGGCATGCCGGAGGCGATGGCGTCGCGGATCGGCTGCTGCAGCCCGAAGGCCCGCGTCAGCTTGTCGATCGTGCTCGACTCGCCGCCCGGGAGCACCAGGCCGTCGACGGTCGCCAGCTCGGTCGGGCGCCGGACCAGCTCCACGGTGGCGCCCAGCCGGTGCAGAGCGGCGGCGTGCTCGCGCACGTCGCCCTGAACGGCGAGGACCCCGATGCGGGGGCGGCTGGTCACCAGCCGCGCTCAGCCAGGCGGTGCGGAGCGGGCAGGTCGGCGACGTTGATGCCGACCATGGCCTCGCCGAGACCGCGCGACACGTCGGCGATCACCTTCGCGTCGTCGTAGAAGGTCGTCGCCTTCACGATCGCCGCGGCACGTTCGGCCGGGTTGCCGGACTTGAAGATGCCCGAGCCGACGAACACGCCGTCGGCGCCGAGCTGCATCATCATCGCCGCATCGGCCGGAGTGGCGACCCCGCCCGCAGTGAAGAGCACCACCGGAAGCGCACCTGTCGCCGCGACCTCCGCGACGAGGTCGTAGGGCGCCTGCAGCTCTTTCGCGGCAACGAAGAGCTCGTCGCGCTCGAGCGAGGTGAGACGTGCGATCTCGCCCCTGATGGTGCGAATGTGCTTGGTGGCTTCGGAGACGTCTCCGGTGCCTGCTTCGCCCTTGGAACGGATCATGGCCGCACCCTCGGTGATGCGCCTGAGGGCCTCGCCCAGATTGGTCGCACCGCAGACGAACGGCACGGTGAATCCCTGCTTGTCGATGTGATTGCCC
>NZ_JBKEAF010000133.1:0-1955 GCF_047971895.1 Microbacterium sp. | reverse complement strand
CCCGGCGACATCCTCGTCGGCAAGGTCACGCCCAAGGGCGAGACCGAGCTGAGCGCCGAGGAGCGCCTGCTGCGCGCGATCTTCAACGAGAAGAGCCGCGAGGTGCGCGACACGTCGCTGAAGGTGCCCCACGGTGAAGAGGGCACGATCATCGCGGTGAAGGAGTTCAACGCCGAGGACGGGGACGACGAGCTCGGCTCGGGTGTCAACCGCCGCGTCGTCGTCTACATTGCGCAGAAGCGCAAGATCACCGAGGGCGACAAGCTCGCCGGCCGCCACGGCAACAAGGGCGTCATCGCGAAGATCCTGCCGGTGGAGGACATGCCGTTCCTCGCGGACGGCACGCCGGTCGACGTCGTGCTGAACCCGCTCGGCATCCCCGGCCGCATGAACTTCGGCCAGGTGCTCGAGACCCACCTCGGGTGGATCTCGAAGCAGGGCTGGAAGGTCGACGGCTCGCCGGAGTGGGCGAAGAATCTGCCCGACGACGCACGCGAGGCCGCCCCCGGCACGAAGGTCGCCACCCCGGTGTTCGACGGTGCCGAGGAGCAGGAGATCGCAGGCCTGCTCGACTCGACGTTGGTCAACCGCGACGGCGAGCGGCTCATCGACTCGACGGGCAAGACGCAGCTGTTCGACGGCCGCTCCGGCGAGCCGTTCCCGGCTCCGATCTCGGTCGGCTACATGTACATCCTCAAGCTGCACCACCTGGTCGACGACAAGATCCACGCCCGCTCGACCGGTCCGTACTCGATGATTACTCAGCAGCCGCTCGGTGGAAAGGCGCAGTTCGGCGGTCAGCGCTTCGGCGAGATGGAGGTGTGGGCCCTCGAGGCCTACGGCGCCGCCTACGCGCTGCAGGAGCTCCTCACGATCAAGTCCGACGACATCCTCGTCCGTGTCAAGGTGTACGAGGCGATCGTCAAGGGCGAGAACATCCAGGAGCCCGGCATCCCCGAGTCGTTCAAGGTGCTCATGAAAGAGATGCAGTCGCTGTGCCTGAACGTCGAGGTCCTCGGCGCCGACGGCACCGCGGTCAACCTCCGCGACACCGACGACGAGGCCTTCCGTGCCGCCGAAGAGCTCGGCATCAACATCTCCAGCCGCTTCGAGTCCTCGTCCATCGACGAGATCTGAGCCGGCCCTTCGACAAGCTCAGGGATCGCATCCCTACATTTCCGACACAGGAGAACTGAGAACTAGTGCTCGAGTCAACAACATTCGATGAGCTTCGCATCGGCCTGGCCACCGCGGACGACATCCGCACGTGGTCGTACGGCGAGGTCAAGAAGCCCGAGACCATCAACTACCGCACCCTCAAGCCCGAGAAGGACGGCCTGTTCTGCGAGAAGATCTTCGGCCCTCAAAAGGACTGGGAATGCGCCTGCGGCAAATACAAGCGGGTGCGCTTCAAGGGCATCATTTGTGAGCGCTGCGGCGTGGAGGTCACCCGGTCCAAGGTGCGCCGCGAGCGCATGGGCCACATCGAGTTGGCCGCCCCCTGCGTGCACATCTGGTACCTGCGTGGTACCCGGTCGTGGCTGGCGTACCTGCTCATGGGGACCGAGCCCCGTGAGGAGCTGAAGGCAAAGCAGCTGGAGAAGGTCATCTACTTCGCCGCAAACCTGGTCACCTGGGTCGACGACGAGAAGCGAGACGCCGACCTTCAGAACCTCGAAGCCGAAGTGATCGGCGAGCGCGAGACCATCATCAAGGAGATGGAACTCCGCCTGGCCGAGGAGCACGAAGCGGTCGAGGCCGAAGTGGCCCAAATGGAGGCCGACGGCGCCAAGGACTCCGAGTTGCGGGCCCGGCAACGGGCCGCCGAGAAGGACTTCGCCGCAGTCCGTGAGCAATACGAGATGGAACTCGACGTCCTCGACCGGGCATGGGACGAGTTCAAGGGGCTGTTTTCCCGCCAGATCATCGAAGACGAGATGCTGTGGCGTGAGATG
>NZ_JBKEAF010000094.1:0-22586 GCF_047971895.1 Microbacterium sp. | reverse complement strand
GCCGGTCGATGTGACCGGTGCCGTCAGCGGTGCCTCGGCCGGTGCCAGGATCAGCGCGTTCGACGTCGCGACAGACCCAGTCGTCGACGAGCCTCGCGCGATCAGCTCATCGAACGACGGAGGCAGCGACGTTCCGCCGGGTCCCTTCGCAGGCGTGCTCGACTCGTCGAGCAGCGCACCACCGAACCCGGGACGCAGCAGCGGTCGCGAATCGGCTTGGTCCGGCTCCTGCGCGGACGTCTGAGGCGTGAACTCGTCCCCCGGTGCGGCATCATCCTGCGGCTCGGGCTCGTCCTGCGGCTCGGGCTCGTCCTGCGACTCCTCCACGGCGCCGGAGGCGAGACCGAACGGCTCGTCGTGCGCATCGTCCGAATCGTCGGCGTCGCGGTCGGCGACCACAACCGGACTCGACACGGGGGCCGCTTCCTCGGCAGCAGCCGGTTCGCCCGATACGGGCGCCCACGCGGAGGGTGCCGGCTCGGCAGCATCCGCCGTCTCCTCCGGCGCATCGACCGGTGTGACCACCGGAACCGACGCCGTGCGGATGCGCTCCTGCTCCCGCGCCTGACGGCGCGTGATTGGCGCCGCACCGAGATCGACCTGCTCGTCCGGGCGGGGCGGAGTCGGCATCACGACGGGGTCCGCCGGCCGCGGCAGGTGTGCTTCGGGCGGGTTCACGGGCGCGGGCGCGTCCGGGCTCTGGACAGGCATAGCGCCCGTCTTTCGCAGCGCCCGCATCTGCTTGCGGGTCAGTCCCGGACCGGTGTCGTGGTCGGGTGTGCTCATGCCGTGCTCCGATAGAGGTGATGCTTTGCAATGTATTGGACGACCCCGTCGGGAACGAGATACCACACCGGGTTTCCGTGATGAACGCGCTCGCGGCAGTCCGTGGACGAGATCGCGAGAGCGGGGACCTCCAACTGGGAGACCTTCCCCTCGGGCAATCCGCCTATGTCGAGGACGTGGCCGGGTCGCGATACCGCGACGAAATGCGCCAGATTCCAGAGTTCATCATGCTCTCTCCAACTGAGAATCTGCGCAATGGCGTCTGCGCCCGTGATGAAGAAGAGCTCAGCATCCGGTCGATGCTCCCGAAGTTCGCGCAGCGTATCAGCGGTATACGTGGGGCCGGCACGGTCGATGTCCACTCGGCTCACGGTGAATCGGGGATTGGATGCCGTGGCGATCACCGTCATCAGGTACCGGTGCTCGCTCGAGGTGACCTCTGCCTTCTGCCACGGGCGACCGGTCGGAACGAACACGACTTCGTCGAGATCGAACGACTGCGCGACTTCACTCGCTGCGACGAGGTGGCCGTGGTGGATGGGGTCGAACGTCCCACCCATGACCCCGATCCGCGGAGCACGCCCTTCGCCCGACATGCAACGGCCTAGTCGCCGTCCTCCGCATCCAGGTCCTGCGGGTGAGTCGGGCCGTGTGTGCGTGCGTACGCTTCTGCCTTCGCGACATGGCGGTTGGCCACATCACGGTACGAGAAGGTCACAAATGCGAGGAGCGCGAACACGACCAGCGCCACGATCGGGTACCAGATCGTCTCGAGCATGACGTTGTCGGGGTGTGCCTCAGCGCTGACTGCGGCTACAACCGTTGCGAGCTGCATCGTTACTCCGTTCGCGTGCGTGGTGTTCCTCGGGTCAAGTCTAGACTCACTCGCGCACCTGCCCGGCGCCGCGCGCCAGCCACTTCGTGCTGGTCAGCTCGGGCAGGCCCATCGGCCCGCGCGCGTGCAGCTTCTGGGTCGAGATGCCCACCTCGGCTCCGAAGCCGAACTCGCCGCCGTCGGTGAACCGCGTCGATGCGTTGGCCATGACGACCGCAGAATCGACCTCTGCGAGAAAGCGGTCCACGCTCGCAGCGTCCTCGCTGACGATCGCCTCGGTGTGGTGGGTCGAATACCGACGGATGTGGGCGAGCGCGTCGTCGAGATCGTCGACGAGGCGCATAGCAACATCGAGGCTGCCGTATTCGTTGCCCCAATCGTCGTCAGTGGCCGCCACCACGCCGTCGGCGAGCTGCGCGACGCTCGCGTCGCCGTGCACGGTGACACCCTGCTCCCGCAGCGCCGCGACGACGGGCGAGACGATGCGGCCAGCCGCATCGCGGTGCACCAGGACGGTCTCGACGGCGTTGCATACGCTGGGCCGCTGCACCTTCGCGTTCACGACGATGTCGCGTGCCCAGTCCAGCGGAGCCGAGGCATCCAGCAGGACGTGCACCACACCGGCACCGGTCTCGATGACCGGCACCGACGACTCGGTCACCACCGTCTCGATCAGCTGCGCACTGCCGCGGGGTACGAGCACGTCGACCAGTCCGCGCGCCTGCATGAGTTCCCGGGCGCCGTCGCGCCCGAAGTCATCGACGGTCTGGATCGCGTCGGGGTCGATGCCCCGCGCTGCCAGCGCCGCGCACATCACGCCGATGAGGGCCGCATTGGTCTCGAGCGCCGCTGACCCCCCGCGCAGCACGACGGCGTTGCCCGCACGAAGCGCGAGCGCGGCGATGTCGACCGTGACATTCGGACGCGCCTCGTAGATCGAGCCGACGACCCCGAAGGGCACCGAGACCTTGGTCAGCTGCACGCCGTTGGCCAAAGTGCGCTCGTCAAGCACGCGACCCACCGGGTCGGGCAGCGCCGCCACGTCGCGCACAGCGGCGGCCAGCGCAGCGACGCGACCGGCGTCGAGACGAAGCCGGTCCTGCAACGCGGTGGACAGCCCGTCGGCACGACCGCGCTCGAGATCCGACGCATTCGCCGCGACGATATCGTCCGAGGCCTCCTCGATGGCAGCGGCGATGGCGTGCAGCGCATCGTGCTTCTCGGCATCGGTCAGCAGTCCGATCGAGCGTGCGGCGGTCTTCGCCGCCTTCATGCGCTCGCGCGCGCTGGTGGCCGTCGTCATCATGCTTACAGTGTATCGACGGGGCGTGTGACGGCGGCAGGGTGCGGCGCGAACCACGTGCCGATCTCGGCACCCGCGAGCGCCTGGGTGACGAGGTCGGTGCCGGTGACGAGAGTGCCGATGCCGGATGCCGCGGCCAGCCGCGCCGCGGACACCTTGGTGGCCGCTCCCCCGGTGCCGACGCTGTTGACCACCACTGCCCCGAACTCGAGCGCCGACAGGTCGTCGTCGTGCTGGATGCGGTTGATGGGCATCGCGCCGGGTTCGTCCGGCGGACGCGTGTAAAGCGACTCGATGTCACTGAGCAGCACGAGCGCGTCCGCACCGATCAGCTGCGCCACCAGCGCAGCCAGGCGGTCGTTGTCGCCGAACCGGATCTCGTGCGTCGCGACGGTGTCGTTCTCGTTGACGATCGGCAGGATCCGCAGGCTCAGCAGCCGTTCCATCGCCCGCTGCGCGTTCGAGCGATGCGCGGGGTTCTCGAGGTCGCCGGCGGTGAGGAGCACCTGTCCCGCGACGATCTCGTACGGCCGCAGTGCGTCCTGGTAGCGGTAGATGAGCACGTTCTGCCCCACCGCGGCGGCCGCCTGCTGCGTCGCCAGGTCCGTCGGCCGGCTGTCGAGGTCGAGGTAGGGCATCCCCGTCGAGATCGCGCCGGACGAGACCAGCACCACCTCGGTGCCACGCCGGTGCGCGCCCGCCAGTGCGTCGACGAGTGGGCCGATGCGGCCCGCGCTTTCACCGCTGATCGACGACGAGCCCACTTTCACGACGATGCGCCGCGACGACGCCAGGTCGCGGCGCTCCCAGGCAGTCACTCGTCGTCCTCGTCATCGAGCGCCCACCCGGCCGCGACTCGCTCTGCCTCCAGCTCCGCACGTGCGGCCGCCTTCGCATCCATCAGCTCGTGGTACTGCTCGCGGCGCTGCGCTGTCGTGCGGCGGCCGCCCTGCTCGAGACGGGGGTCGGTGCCGCGCGGCGCAGTGGTGATCTCGGCCGCAGACGTCAGTGCGGGGTCCCAGTCGAAGACGACACCGTCGCCGTCGCCGATGACCACGGTCGCGCCGGGAACGGCACCGGCACGGAACAGCTCGTCCTCGACGCCGAGCTTCTGCAGCCGATCGGCGAGGAAGCCGACCGCCTCATCGTTCTGGAAGTCGGTCTGCTGCACCCAGCGCACGGGCTTCGTGCCCAGGATGCGATACACGGGGCCGTGCGATCCGCCCTCGACCCGCACCGAGAAGTCGCGGTCGGCACCGCGCGGGCGAATCACCACGCGGGGCGCGGCCGGCGCGTCGGCGACCGAAGCGCGATGCTCCTCGACCACCTGTGCCAGGGCGAAGGTCAGCTCACGCAGACCCCGATGCGCGACTGCCGAGATCTCGAAGACGCGGAATCCACGCGCTTCGAGGTCGGGGCGCACCAGGCCGGCCAGATCCTTGGCTTCGGGCACGTCGACCTTGTTCAGCGCCACGAGCTGCGGGCGCTCGACCAGCGGCATCTCACCCTCGGCCACGGGGTACGCCGCGAGCTCTCCGAGGATCACGTCGAGATCGCTGATCGGGTCACGCCCCGGCTCGAGCGTCGCGCAGTCGAGCACGTGCACCAGAGCCGAGCATCGCTCGACATGCCGCAGGAACTCGAGCCCGAGTCCGCGGCCCTCGCTCGCACCCTCGATGAGCCCCGGGACATCGGCGACCGTGTACCGCACATCACCGGCCTGCACGACCCCCAGATTCGGGTGGAGGGTCGTGAACGGGTAGTCGGCGACCTTCGGCCGGGCCGCCGAGATGGCCGAGATGAGGCTCGACTTCCCCGCCGACGGGAAGCCCACGAGTGCGACGTCGGCGACAGTCTTCAGCTCGAGGACGATATCGCCCTCCCAGCCGGGCGTGCCCAGCAGGGCGAATCCGGGGGCCTTGTGCTTCTGGTTGGCCAGCGCGGCGTTGCCGAGGCCTCCCTGCCCGCCGGGTGCGACGACGAAACGCACGCCGGGCTCGACCAGATCGGTGAGCACGGTTCCGTCGGAGTCCTTGACCACGGTGCCGACGGGGACCGGCAGCTCGAGCGACTCGCCTGCGGCGCCGGAGCGGTTGTCGCCCATGCCGAACCCGCCGTTGCCGCCGGAACGGTGCGGCGAGTGATGGTATGAGAGCAGGGTGGTCACCTGCGGGTCGGCGACCAGGACGATGTCACCGCCGTTGCCGCCGTTGCCGCCGTCAGGCCCGGCGAGCGGTTTAAACTTCTCGCGGCGGACCGACACGCAGCCGTTGCCGCCCTTTCCCGCGCGCAGGTGTAGCGTCACCTCGTCGACGAACGTGACCATGCGGGCTCCTACGGATACGCGTGACGGGACGGGCCGAAGCCCGCCCCGTCACGAACGCTGTGTGTGCGAGTGCGTCACTCGGCGACAGCGACGATATTGACGACCTTGCGGCCGCCCTTGCGGCCGAACTCGACCGCACCGGCGGCCAGGGCGAACAGGGTGTCGTCGCCACCGCGGCCGACGTTCGCGCCGGGGTGGAAGTGCGTGCCGCGCTGACGTACGAGGATCTCGCCCGCGTTGACGGTCTGACCCCCGAAGCGCTTCACGCCGAGTCGCTGCGCATTGGAGTCACGCCCGTTGCGGGTGGAGCTTGCGCCCTTCTTGTGTGCCATCTCTTCGTGCCTCTTCTGGTTACTTGATGCCGGTGATCTTGACGCGGGTGAGCTCCTGGCGGTGGCCCTGGCGCTTCTTGTACCCGGTCTTGTTCTTGAACTTCTGGATGACGATCTTCGGGCCGCGCAGATCGCGGATGACCTCGGCGGTGACCTTGACCTTCGCGAGCTTGTCGGCGTCGGTCGTGACGGCATCGCCGTCGACGAGGAGGACAGCGGGCAGCTCGATGGTCTCGCCTTCCGCCGCCTTCACCCGGTCGACCTGGAGGACCGTGCCGACCTCGACCTTCTCCTGCCGACCACCGGCGCGCACAACTGCGTAAACCACTTCATACCTGTTTCTTCAGGAGCGCTCAGCGCTCGCATGACTGATTCGGATGTCCCGCAAGACCGTGGTGCGGATTTCTCGACGCACCAGCGGTCTAGTTTACCGGATCGCGGGCCGGACGCGCAAAGCGAGGCGCGGCTGCCTAGACTCGGGCCGTGACGATCCTCATCGACGAGCCGCGCTGGCCGGCGCACGGGCGCCTGTGGGCGCACCTCGTCAGCGACTCCGACATCGAGGAGCTGCACGCGTTCGCCGCGGCCAACGGCATCCCTCGCCGCGGATTCGATCACGATCACTACGACGTGCCAGAGAACGCGCACGCCCGCCTGGTCGCGGCCGGCGCCGAGCCGGTCGACGGCCACACGCTGGTGCGCCGGCTCATCGCCTCCGGCCTGCGTGTGACGGCGCGCGAACGCCGCGTGCGCCCCTGAGCCGCTTCAGTCGGACTCGGGCTGCACGACCGGTGTGCCGGTCAGCGCCGCCGTGGTCACACGCCGGCGTGCCGAACGCCCCTGACCGGGGGCCTTGGGCTCCGGAAGCGCGTCGAGCACCGAGTCGAGCAGCGCTTCGGCTTCGCTCTTCGGTCGCGTCGACTCTGTGCGCTTCTTGCGCTTCTTGCGCTCGGGCGCCGGCGCCGGCTCGGGCAGCGTGATCGCAACGACGCTCTCGTCCTCGGCGGGTGCCTGGATCGTCGATGCCGCGATCTGTGCGAGGGCGGACTTGGCGCCCTCGGTGATCACGTGGGTGCTCCCATTCGGTGCGGACGGCTGGCTCGCGGCGCGGGAGCGGCGACCCGACCCCCCTGACGAGCCGCGGTGCTTGACCACAGGGTCGTGGTGCACCACGACCCCGCGTCCGGCGCAGACCTCACACGGCTCGCTGAAGGTCTCGAGCAGGCCCAGGCCCAGCTTCTTGCGGGTCATCTGAACCAGACCGAGCGAGGTGACCTCGGCGACCTGGTGCTTGGTGCGGTCGCGGCTCAGGCATTCGATGAGCCGGCGCAGCACGAGATCCCGGTTGGATTCGAGCACCATGTCGATGAAGTCGACGACGATGATCCCGCCGATGTCGCGCAGGCGCAGCTGACGCACGATCTCCTCGGCCGCCTCGAGGTTGTTCTTGGTGACCGTCTCTTCGAGGTTGCCGCCGGTGCCGACGAACTTGCCGGTGTTGACGTCGATGACCGTCATGGCCTCGGTGCGATCGATCACCAGCGACCCGCCGGAGGGCAGCCATACCTTGCGGTCCAGGGCCTTCTCGATCTGCTCGCTGATGCGGAACTCATCGAACGGGTCCTTGTCGCCGGCGTACGTCTCGACGCGCTCGAGCAGGTCGGGCGCCACGCTCTCGAGATACTGGGTGATGGTCGCGTGCGCGTCGTCGCCCTGGATCGACATCTTGATGAAGTCCTCATTGAACACGTCGCGCACGATCTTCACGAGCAGATCGGGCTCGGAGTGCAGCAGCGCCGGGGCTTGCTGCGTCTCGGACTGCCGTGAGATGTACTCCCACTGCGCCGTCAGCCGATGCACGTCACGCGTCAGCTGATCCTCAGTCGCTCCTTCGGCTGCGGTGCGGACGATGACGCCGGAGGACTCCGGCAGCACCTCCTTGAGGATCTTCTTCAGCCGGGCACGCTCCGTGTCGGGCAGCTTTCGCGAGATGCCGTTCATGGCGCCGCCCGGCACGTACACGAGGTACCGGCCGGGAAGCGAGACCTGACTCGTCAGACGCGCCCCCTTGTGCCCCACCGGATCTTTGGTGACCTGCACGAGGACCGTGTCGCCGGGCTTGAGGGCGAGCTCGATGCGCCGCGGCTGGTTGTCGGTCTCGACGGCGTCCCAGTCGACCTCGCCCGAATACAGCACCGCGTTGCGACCGCGGCCGATGTCGACGAACGCGGCCTCCATGCTGGGCAGGACGTTCTGCACACGACCGAGGTAGACGTTGCCGATGAGAGACGCGTCTTGATTGCGGGCAACGTAGTGTTCGACGAGGACGTCGTCTTCGAGCACCGCGATCTGCACGCGCCCGTTCTTGGAGCGCACCACCATGGCCCGGTCGACGGACTCGCGCCGGGCCAAAAACTCGGCCTCGGTGACCACCGTGCGCCGGCGGCCGGCTTCGCGGCCGTCGCGGCGACGCTGCTTCTTGGCCTCCAAGCGAGTGGAGCCCTTGATGCGCTGCGGCTCGGTGATGTACTCCACGGCACGCTGCCGCGAACGGCCGCCGCGGCCGGAGCCTTCGGACCTGCCGCCCCCGCTCGCTTCGGCCGCGTCCTCTCCGCCACCGCCCCGGCGCCGCCGCCGCCGCGGCGACGAACCGCCCTCGACGGGATCATGGCGCGGCAGCTCGGGCAGCAGCGTGATCTCCGGCGCGTAGAAGTGCAGCGCCGTGGACACCTGCGAGACGAACTCCTCGGGCAGCAGACCGAGGCCGACGGCGGTCAGCGCCTCAGGCTCCGGTGTCGCCTCCTCTGCGGTGGCATCGGCATCCGGCTCGGCGTCGCCTTCCGACTCGGCCGCGGCATCCGTCTCGGCTTCCACCCCTGCCGCGGCCGCGTCTTCGGTCGTGGGCATCACCTCAGCCGTGTCGGGCTGTGCCTCGGTGCGTTGGTCGTCGTGGTCATGTTCTTCATCAGCCATCTCTGGCGCACTCCCTGCGGGACGACACCGCGCGTCACCCCGGCGAAAATCGTGCGGCGCCTCCCGCCCCGCGGAGCGGAGTACGGTACCGCGAACTCACTCGGTCTGCAACGGGATCCGGCCCGCGGGGGCCGATGCTCACGCTGCGAGGGCGTTCGTTGCCCGAAGTCTTGTGGCGATGCGTTGCGCGGCGCGGCCGCGCGGTGCATCGACAGCCATTATCGCACGAACCACCCGTGCACGCCCGAACCGACGACACCGCGCGCGGCATCCAGACGCCCCTTCACACAGCCGCGCCTGCAATAATCCTCGTCATGCCACAGGATCGATCGCGGACGCACACCCGCCCCACCGCACTCGCCGTCTGGCTCATCGTCGCCGGTGTCGTCGGCTGGTGGGCGGCGTTCCAGCTCACGCTCGAGAAGCTCGCCGCACTCGCCGACCCGGGTCGGGCCGCCGCGTGCGATTTCAGCGTGCTGGTGCAGTGCACCGCCAATCTGGACTCGTGGCAGGGCCGTGTGTTCGGATTTCCGAATCCGCTGATCGGGCTCGCATGCTGGGTCGCGCCGATCGTCGTCGGGGTCGCGATCCTCGCCGGTGCACGCTTCGCCCGCTGGTTCTGGTGGCTGTTCGAGCTGGGCATGCTCTTCGCGTTCTGCTTCGTATGCTGGCTGATCTCCCAGAGCATCTTCGCGCTGGGCACACTGTGCCCGTGGTGCATGGTGACGTGGCTCGTGACGATCCCGTCGTTCTATGCGGTCACTCTGCACATCCTGCGTGCCGGCATCCTGCCCGCTCCCCCCGCGGTGCGGCGCGGGGCCGCATGGCTGATGAGCTGGGTGCCGCTGCTGGCGGTCGTCAGCTACGCGGTGGTCGTCCTGCTCGCCCAGCTGCGTCTGGACGCGCTGAACAACATCTTCGGCTCGCTGTTCTGAGTCAGCCGAACCAGATCTGCAGCTCGCGGGCGGCCGACTCGGGGCTGTCCGAGCCATGCACGAGGTTCTGCTGCACGGCGAGCCCCCAGTCGCGGCCGTAGTCGCCGCGCACCGTGCCGGGGGCTGCCGTGGTGGGGTCGGTGGTGCCGGCCAGCGACCGGAAACCCTCGATGACGCGGTTGCCGGCGACGCGGATCGCGACGCTCGGCCCCGACATCATGAACTCCAGCAGCGGCTCGTAGAAGGGTTTGCCCTCGTGCTCCGCGTAGTGCTGCTCGAGTCGCACGCGGTCGGGCTCGACCAGACGCAGATCCACCAGCGAGTATCCCTTCGCCTCGATGCGGGCGAGGATCGCGCCGGTCAGCCCCCGCGCGACGCCGTCGGGCTTTACCAGGACGAGTGTCTCTTCGATGGGCATGTCAGTCTCCGTTCGGGGCGTCGGGCAGGGGCTCGGCCGCACGGCGCGCATTGCGCGCATCGAGCTGGGCACCCTTGATCGTCGCATACGCCCAGAGGCCGCCGAAAATCAGGAACACGAACAGGATGGCGGGCACGAGCAGGGCTCCCAGCCCTAGTACCGCCTGCAGCACCCAGCCGGCCCAGAACGCCCACCGGTGCCGCAACATGCCGGCGACGGCGATCATCAGCACCCCGAGCACGGCTCCGGCCACGATTCCCCACCAGTCCGCCAGGTATGGCGGCAGCGCGCCCAGGCCGAACACGACCAGCCCGGCGAGGAAGACGATCACCGACTCGAACACGAGGACGATCGATCCCAGCGACTCCGCGGCCCCGCGGCGGCGGGTGGATGCCTGCGGCACCTGCGCGTCATCGGATGTCATTTGTAGCCCTCCTCGCGCGCGAGCGTGATCGCTTCGCCGGCCAGCACAACCGAGCCCGCGATCACAACGGCGCGCCGCTCGGACTCCCCCGCCCATTCGCGGGCCGCGCTCACCGCGTCGAAGAGGTCGTCGTGCGCGGAGGTCGCAAGACCCGCCGCACGAGTCAGCGCGACGATCTCGTCGACGCGCGCTGCCCGCTCGGAGTGCAGTGGCGTGACGAACACCCGCGCGACCACGGGTGCCAACTCGTCGACGACCCCGGCCACGTCCTTGTCGCCGAAGGCGCCCAGCACGAGCGCCCACTCGTCGAAGTCGAACGTGTCGCGTAGCGCCGCCGCCAGGGCGTGCGCCCCGTGCGGGTTGTGCGCGGCGTCGACGATCGTCGTCGGCTCTCTGCCCACCAATTCCATGCGCCCGGGCGAGACGACCTGGCCGAGGCCCTCGGCGACGATATCGCCGTCGATGGGGCGGGCACCGCCGCCGATGAGCGCCTCTACGGCCGCGATGGCCAGCGCGGCGTTCGCACCCTGATGCGCGCCGTACAGCGGCAGATACACGTCGTCGTAGGTGCCGGCCAGACCGCGCACCGAGACGACCTGGCCACCGACGGCCAGGCGGTCGCCTTCGACGGCGAACTCCTCGCCGGCGAAGGTGATCGGCGCGGCGCAGGCGGCCGCGGCATCCCTCAGCACCTGCTCCGCAGCCGGCCGCTGCTGCGCCGACACCGCCAGCGCGCCGTTCTTGATGATGCCAGCCTTGACCTCGGCGATCTCGGCGACCGTCTCGCCCAGCCGATCGGCATGGTCGATGTCGATGGGCGTGAACACGGCGACGTCGCCGTCGGCGGTGTTCGTCGAGTCCCACGAGCCGCCCATGCCGACCTCCAGCACGAGCACGTCGACGGGAGCGTCGGCGGCCACCACGAAGGCGAGCACCGTGAGGATCTCGAAGAACGTCAGCGGCGCGTCGCCGGCGGCTCCCAGCTCGGCGTCGACGATCCCCAGGAACGGCTCGATCTCGTCCCATGCGTCTGCCACCGCGGCGTCGGCAACCGGCTCGCCGTCGACGAGGATCCGTTCGGTGAAGCGCTCCAGATGGGGACTGGTGAACATCGCCGTGCGCAGGCCGTGTGCACGCACGAGGCTCTCGATGATGCGCGCCGTCGAGGTCTTCCCGTTCGTGCCCGTGATGTGCACGACGCGATAGGTTCGCTGCGGGTCGTCCAGCAGTTCGAGCACGCGGCGCGTGCGCTCCACGCGCGGCTGCACCCAGCGCTCGCCCTGCCGGGTGAGCAGCCGCTCGTACACGGCGTCGGCGCGGGATCGGTCGCTCACTTCGACTCACTCCGCTCGCTCAGCGCACCGCGCGCGGATGCCTGCACTCGCGTCACGCCGACGGTGAACCCTGCCCGATTGGCGTAGGTTCCGGCACCGATCTCGGCCGCGTACTCCGGTTCGGGGCTCACGCCGGTGGCGCGCAGCGTCGCGGTGCGGGTGCGCAGCACGACGGCCAGGGCCAGGGTCTCCCCCGCGACATCGGCGGCATCGAACCCCGCCTCGGCGGCCTGCGCGTCGCCGACGTCGTCGAACGTGAGCTGTAGGGCGATGCGGTCGCTCACGTCGAAGCCGGCGGCACGACGCGTGTCCTGCACGGCGCGGATGATGTCCCGTGCCAGGCCCTCGGCTTCCAGCTCGGGGGTCGTCGTCGTGTCGAGCAGCACGAATCCGCCGCCCGAGAGCAGGGCGATCGCCGTGCCCTCCGCGATACCGCCCGCCTCCAGCGTGAGGTCGTACTCGGCCGGCTCGAGGGCGATGCCGTCGACGACGACCGTGCCGTCCTGCTCCTCCCACAGCCCGGCCTTGGCGCCCGCGATGACGTGCTGCACCTGCGTGCCGAGGCGCGGACCCGCCGCCCGGGCGTTCACCATGAGCCGCTGGCTGATGCCGTAGCGCTCGGCGACGTCGTCGCCGAGCTCGACCAGTTCGATCGCCTTCACATTCAACTCGTCACGCAGGATGCCCTCGAACGGCGCCAGGGAAGCGGCATCCATCACCGCCACCGTCAGCGACGGGAGCGGCAGACGCACCCGTTTGCCCTCCCGCTTGCGCAGCGCGTTCGCGACCGACGACACCTCGCGGATCGCATCCATGGCCGAGCGGATATCGGTGGCTGCCGGGAACGCGGCGGCGTCGGGCCAGTCGGTCAGGTGCACGCTGCGACCGCCCGTGAGCCCCTGCCACACGCGCTCCGCGACCAGCGGGATCAGCGGCGCAGCCACACGCGTGAGCGTCTCGAGCACGGTGTACAGCGTGTCGAAGGCCGCGGTGTCACCGCCCTCCCAGAAGCGATCCCGGGAGCGACGGATGTACCAGTTGGTCAGTGCCTCGGCGAAGTCGCGCAGCCGCTCGGCCGCCGTGGTCGAGTCGAGGCCCTCGAGATCGGCGGCGACATCGCGCACCAGCTCGCCGGTCAGCGACAGGATGTACCGGTCGAGCACGTCGGTCGAGTCGGTGCGCCACTTTGCCTCATAGCCCCCCTCGCGCGCCGAACTCGTCACCTCGCTCCCCGAACCCGTCGCGGGGCGTGCGGCATTGGCGTACGTCGTGAAGAAGTACCACGCGTTCCACAGCGGCAGCAGGAACTCCCGCACCCCCGCACGGATGCCCTCCTCGGTGACGGCGAGGTTGCCGCCGCGCAGCACCGAGCTCGACATGAGGAACCAGCGCATCGCGTCGGAGCCGTCCCGGTCGAACACCTCGGAGACGTCGGGGTAGTTCTGCAGCGACTTCGACATCTTCTGCCCGTCGCTGCCGAGAACGATGCCGTGGCACGACACACCCGTGAACGCGGGCCGGTCGAAGAGCGCCGTCGACAGCACGTGCATCACGTAGAACCAGCCGCGGGTCTGCCCGATGTACTCCACGATGAAGTCCGCAGGCGCGTGCGAGTCGAACCAGTCGTGATTCTCGAACGGGTAGTACACCTGCGCATAGGGCATCGAACCCGAGTCGAACCACACGTCGAAGACATCCTCGATGCGACGCATCGTGCTCTTGCCTGTCGGGTCGTCGGGGTTGGGCCTGGTCAGCTCGTCGATGTAGGGACGGTGCAGATCGACCTCTCCGTCGGCATTGCGCGGCAGCCGCCCGAAGTCGCGCTCGAGCTCTGCGAGCGATCCGTAGACGTCGACGCGCGGATGACCCGGGTCATCGCTGCGCCACACCGGGATCGGCGAACCCCAGAAGCGGTTGCGGCTGATCGACCAGTCGCGCGCGCCTTCGAGCCATTTGCCGAACTGGCCGTGCTTGACGTTCTCGGGCACCCATGTGATCTGCTCGTTGTTCGCGAGCATGCGGTCCTTGAACTCTGTGACGCGCACGAACCAGCTCGACACCGCGCGGTAGATGAGCGGGTTGCGGCACCGCCAGCAGTGCGGATACGAGTGCTCGTAGCTCGCCTCGCGCAGCAGTCGTCCCTCCTGGCGCAGCAGGCGGATGAGCGGGCGGTTCGCATCCGCCCACAGCTGCCCCGCGACATCCGTCACCTGCGGGAGGAACCGGCCGCCGTCGTCCAGCGACAGAATCGTCGGCATGCCTGCCGCCTCTGTCACCCGCTGGTCGTCCTCACCGAACGCGGGCGCCTGGTGCACGATGCCGGTGCCGTCGGTGGTGGTGACGTAGTCGTCGACGAGGATGCGCCAGGAGGTGCCGGTTCCCCACGCGTCGGCGTCGACATAGTAGTCGAACAGCCGGTCGTACGCGACATCCTGCAGCTCGGCGCCGAGGACGGTCTGCGTGACGGCGTCGCGGGCGGCGTCGGGTGAGTCGTAGCCGAGGTCCTTCGCATGGTGTGCGAGCAGTTCCTCGGCGAGCAGGTAGTGGTGCGCCGTCGCCGACGCGGGCGCATCACCGGCCGCAACGTCGGCCGCGCCGTTCGGTCCGCCCGGGACGACGACATAGCGGATGCCGGGACCCACCGCGAGCGCGAGGTTCGTCGGCAGCGTCCAGGGCGTGGTCGTCCAGGCCAGCGCGCGCACGCCGACGAGTCCGAGCGTCTCGGCCTTGGCGCCGACGAGTGGGAACGTGACGGTCACCGACGGATCCTGGCGCATCTTGTAGACATCGTCGTCCATGCGCAGCTCGTGATTGCTCAGCGGGGTCTCGTCACGCCAGCAGTAGGGCAGCACGCGGTATCCCTCATACGCGAGTCCCTTGTCGTACAGGCTCTTGAACGCCCACAGCACCGACTCCATGAATCCGGTGTCGAGGGTCTTGTAGCCGCGCTCGAAGTCGACCCATCGCGCCTGACGGGTGACGTAGTCCTCCCACTCCCGGGTGTACTCGAGCACTGAGGCACGCGCCTTGGCGTTGAAGGCAGCGACCCCCATACGCTCGATCTCGTCCTTCTCGGTGATGCCGAGCTGCTTCATCGCCTCGAGCTCGGCGGGCAGCCCGTGCGTGTCCCACCCGAAGACACGGTCGACCTTCTTCCCGCGCATGGTCTGGAAGCGCGGGAAGACGTCCTTGGCATAGCCCGTGAGCAGATGACCGTAGTGCGGCAGCCCGTTGGCGAACGGCGGACCGTCGTAGAACACCCATTCCTCGGCGCCCTCGCGTTGAGCGATCGACGCACGGAACGTGTCGTCGCGTTTCCAGAAGTCCAGCGTCTCGCGCTCGATCGCCGGAAAGCGCGGGCTCGGGACGACATCTGCCGCAGGGCCGAAGGCCGAGGGGATGGGATAGGTCATGTGTGTCTCTCGCAGGGTCGTGTTCTCCTGCGAGGACGGTCGTTCGACCGCGGTACCACCCCGCTTGGCGGGTGCCTGCGGCATCCGCCCGCTTTCACGGCGGCTGTGACGGGCCTGCCCCGCTCGGTTCTAGTTCCTTCGATGCACTCGCCCTGAGCGTGCCGAAGGGTTCTTCCGAGAGCTCCCCGGTGATGGCCGGATCGACGCCGATCCTGAGATTCTACCCCTCGTCACGGGCTCGATCTGCCGTTCTCCGTGCCTTCTCGCCGTTGCTTCGCGAGGAGCTGGACACTCGCGAGGGGGCGACGAGGTAGGCATCGGCGTGCGGCGCGACGAGCCATCCCCGCCAGGCCGCTGCAGTTCACCCGAGGTCCACCCCAGAACCGTGCCCGGTCTCGCCAACTGTTCGGCCTCGGTATCGCGGATCTATGGAGAGGTCATCGACCGATCCCACCCGTGGAGGAGCAGACGGCGCGTGCCCAGACGCGGCCGGTAGACTGTGGCCGCATCCCACACTCAGGCACGCTCACACGGTGCCGCACATATCGCAAGGAGACCCATGGCCGACGCCCTTCGACCCGCTCGGGGACCGATTCCCGACAAGCCCGCCCTCGAAGGTCTCGAGCAGAAGTGGGATGCCGCGTGGTCCGCTGCGGGAACGTACCTGTTCGACCGTGATGCCGCCATGTCGAAGGGTCGCGCTGGGGTGTTCTCGGTCGACACTCCCCCGCCGACCGCGTCGGGGTCGCTGCACATCGGCCACGTCTTCAGCTATACCCACACCGACATCACGGTGCGGTACGAGCGGATGCGCGGAAAGACGGTCTTCTACCCCATGGGGTGGGACGACAACGGCCTGCCGACCGAACGCCGCGTGCAGAACTTCTACGGCGTGCGCTGCGACCCGTCGCTCCCCTACACGCCGGACTTCACACCGCCGTTCCGGGGCGACGCGAAGAGCCTGAAGCCGGCCGATCAGCAGCCGATCAGCCGCCGCAACTTCATCGAGCTGTGCGAAGAGCTCACTCTCGAAGACGAGAAGGCGTTCGAGTCGGTCTTCCGTCAACTCGGTCTCAGCGTCGACTGGACGCAGACGTACCGCACGATCTCGGACGAGACGATCCGCACGAGCCAGCTCGCGTTCCTGCGCAATCTCGAGCGTGGCGAGGCCTACCAGTCGCTCGCGCCCACGCTGTGGGACATCGACTTCCGCTCAGCCATCGCGCAGGCAGAGCTCGAGGACCGCGAGCAGCCGGCCGCCTTCCACCGCGTGGCCTTCGCAAAAAGCGACGGCTCCGGTGACGTGTGCATCGAGACCACCCGGCCGGAGCTGCTCGCCGCGTGCGTCGCGCTCGTCGCCCACCCCGACGACGAGCGCTACCAGCCGCTGTTCGGCAGCACCGTGCGTACGCCCCTCTTCGATGTCGAGGTGCCGATCCTCGCGCACCCGCTCGCGCAGCAGGACAAGGGTTCGGGCATCGCGATGATCTGCACCTTCGGCGATGTCACCGACATCGTGTGGTGGCGCGAGCTCGACCTGCCCAACCGCACGATTCTCGGCAAGGACGGCCGGGTGATCGCCGAGGCGCCCGAGGTCATCACCGGCGAGCAGGGCAAGGCCGCATATGCGCGCCTGGCCGGCAAGACAGTGTTCAGCGCGCGCAAAGAGATCGTCGAGCTGTTGGATGCCTCCGGCCGCCTCGAGAGCGTGTCCGCGCCGTTCCAGCACGCCGTGAAGTTCTACGAGAAGGGCGACCGGCCGCTGGAGATCGTGTCGACGCGACAGTGGTACCTGCGCAACGGCGCGCGCGACGAGACGCTGCGTGACACCCTCATCGCGCTCGGTCAGTCGATGGCGTGGCATCCGGACTTCATGCGTGTGCGCTACGAGAACTGGACCAACGGGCTCACCGGGGACTGGCTCGTGTCGCGGCAGCGCTACTTCGGTGTGCCGATTCCCCTCTGGTATGCACTCGATGAGAACGGCGAGCGCGACTACGACCGTGTGCTGACACCCGACGCGACCACGCTCCCCGTGGACCCGACGATCGACGTCCCGCCGGGCTACACCGAGGAGCAGCGCGGGGTTCCGGGCGGGTTCGATGCAGAGAAGGACATCTTCGACACGTGGGCGACGTCGTCGCTGACGCCGCAGCTCGCCGGCGGCTGGCAGCGCGACGACGGGCTGTGGAACGTCGTCGCGCCGTTCGACGTGCGCCCGCAAGGGCAGGACATCATCCGCACGTGGCTGTTCTCGACGATGCTCCGCTCAGCCCTCGAAGACGGCCGAGCGCCGTGGACGGATGCCGCGATCTCAGGCTTCATCGTCGACCCCGACCGCAAGAAGATGTCGAAGTCGAAGGGCAACGTGGTGACCCCGGCCGATATCCTCGCCCAGCACGGGACCGACGCCGTGCGCTACTGGGCGGCGTCCAGTCGTCTCGGTGCCGACGCCGCGTTCGACCCGCAGAATCCCACGCAGGTCAAGATCGGCCGGCGTCTGGCCATCAAGGTGCTGAACGCGGCCAAGTTCGTGCTGTCGTTCCCGGTGCCCGAGGGGGCACAGGTGACCCACGCACTGGATGCCAGCATGCTCGCCACGCTCGACCAGGTCGTGCGTGATGCGACCAAGGCGTTCGAGGCCTACGATCACGCACGGATGCTCGAGGTGACGGAGTCGTTCTTCTGGACCTTCTGCGACGACTACCTCGAGCTGGTCAAGGAGCGCGCCTACAATCAGGGCGACACCGGGCAGGCATCCGCCGCTCTGTCGCTGCGGATCGCACTGTCGACGCTCCTGCGCCTGCTCGCACCGGTGCTCGCGTTCGCCGCTGAGGAGGCCTGGTCATGGTTCGAGGAGGGCTCCGTGCACCGCGCGGCCTGGCCCGAGCCGCTCGGCATCGACGCCGACCCGGGTGTACTGACCTCGGTCAGTGCGGCCCTCATCGGCATCCGCCGTGCCAAGACCGAGGCGAAGGTCTCGCAGAAGACCCCCGTGGCCTCCTTGACTCTCCGCGCCGACGACGCGGCGATCGCGCACCTGCGTCGGGCTGAGGGCGACCTGTGCGCGGTGGGGCGCATCCAGAGCCTGGAGCTGGTCGGCGGCGGTGACGCGCTCGCCATCGAGGCTCTCGCGCTCGCTCCCACCGAGGAGGCGTGATGCAGCTCGGTACCCGCTGGACCGCCCGCTCGGCTCCGCCGGCGGCCGTCCCCGAGGAGTTGCACGCGCAGCTGGCCGCCGTCGAGGCGGACCTGCCGCCCGGGGAACCGCTTCCGCGATGGACGCTGACCTGGCTCGAAGGGCGTCCGGTCGTCGAGCTCGACACGGGAGTCGTCGTGAGCCTCGACCGCACGGGTGCCGTGTTCGTGCGGCACGATGACGACGACGCGTTCGCCTAGACTCCGGCCGCGGGCTCTGATTCCGTCGCTTCGACCTCCGCCTTTCTGGTGCCGACGAGCAGCAGACGCGCGGCGACGAGCATCGCACACAGCGCCAGCCCACCGGCGCTGCCAGCAGCGCCCCCAGAGCGATCCCCGCTGTGGTTCCGCCACAGCCACCGGATCGCCTCTCCCGCCGGAACGGCGGTGCGGCCCAGTCCGTCTGCGAGGTGGCTGAACACCGCTGCCGACCAGAGCCGCGAGAAGTCGGCCCGAGCGGCGCGCAGCGTCCCTCCCGTACCGCTGTCGCGTGCGGGTCATCGCGGAAGCATGCCGGTGGCGCCGTAGCCCTCGGCTATGCGACGGGCCATATCGCTCTGGGCCTGGGCCATCAACAGACGCCGATGAGGCGCTGCGGTGCGCCGGGCCGCCCGCGCGGAGACGTAGCGGGTGGCTGCGGCGGCCATGCGCAAGAGCATCTTCTCGGTCCGTGTGATGCGAGCCGGAAGGCATGCGGCGGTCATCGTTGTCATGATCAGTCCAATCCGGGGAGCGGGAAGACGTCGACGCGCATCGTGACGGGCCGCACACCCTCTCCCGCTTGGTGACGGTGGGCGCGGACGGTTTCATCCACCAGTGCCATGATCTTTCGACTCAGCTCCCGGGTCTGTGCGGCCGTCAGGTTTGCGGACGCGGTCGAGATGAGACTCGCGTCACGCCAGTCCTCGCTCTCGCGCTCGATCCCGTGCTCGGTGAACTCCCGCAGCTGATCGCTTCGATTCCGGAAGAACTCCCGCATCGCCAGCTGTGTCACGGCACGCCCGGCGGGTGTCTTGATCGCGTCTTCGTTGAGGAATGTGACGCCACCGATCGGGCGTTCCCACCACCTCTCCCGCCCCGAGCCGCGTCCGGCGACCTCACGGATGAGGTCGTGCTTCGCCAGCGCGCGCAGATGGTAGCTCGTCGACCCACTCGACTCCCCGAGTCGCTCGGCAAGGGTGCTCGCCGTCTGTGGCCCGTACTGGCTGAGGATGTCGTAGATCTGTACGCGGATCGGGTGGGACAGGGCGCGCAGCGCTCCGAGACCGAGCACACGGTCGTCGCGGTGTGCTCGCGCGACGAGCTCTTCGGCATCCGTCTCGACGTCTGTGGGCTCTTCCATAATGCAAGGATATCTTTGCAACATTCTCTTTGCAAGTGCTGTTTGCAGCGGTGTGTTTGCAAATGACTCTCTGTCGACGGGCGGTCACCCATAGGCTGGTGGAATGACCCTCGGCAATCCCCTGCTCGCCCCGAGCGCACTCCCCTATCAGCTGCCCGACTATGCGCGAATTCGCAGCGAGCACTATCTGCCCGCGTTCGACGAGGCCTTCACCGAGCACCGGCAGGAGGTCGCCGCGATCACACGGGTGCGCTCGATGCCGACGTTCGAGAACACCATGGTCCCGCTGGAGAACTCCGGGCGCCTGCTCGAGGACGTCGCACACGCCTTCTACACGGTCAGCTCCGCCGATGCGACGCCCGAGATCCAGGAGATCGAAGAGACCGTCGCCCCGCTCATGGCCGCCCACCAAGACGCGATCCAGCTCGATTCCGCCCTGTTCTGGCGGGTCAAGACGCTGCACGATCAACTCGACGACCTCACCCTCGACGCGGAGCAGCACTACCTTGTCGAGCGCCGCTATCGGCAGATGGCGCGTGCCGGCGCCGGCCTGGATGACGACGCCAAGGCGCGACTGACCACCCTCAACCAGCGGCTGTCGTCGCTCACGACGACGTTCGAGAAGAATCTGCTCGCCGAAACCAACGACCTCGCGGTGGTCTTCGACGATGCGGCAGAGCTCGACGGACTCACCGAGGGCGAGATCTCGGCCGCCGCCGGGCTCGCCGCGGACCGCGGTCTCGACGGCCGCTATGTCGTCACGCTGACCCTGTTCACGGGGCATCCGTATCTCGCGCACCTCACCAACCGGGCGAGCCGCAAGCGGATCATGGATGCGTCGCGCGCCCGTGCGCGCCGAGGCAATGCGAATGACAACGCGGCCGTGCTGGCCGAGATCGTCCGGCTGCGCGCCGAGCGTGCGACACTGCTGGGCTTCGATTCGCATGCCGCGTTCGTCACCTCGGACGAGACCGCCGGTTCACCCGACGCGGTCCGAGATCTGCTCCACCGCCTCGCAGCGCCGGCCGCGGCGAACACCGCTCGCGAGCGGGCGGCTCTTCAGACGATCGTCGACACCGAGGCGGAACCGTTCGCCCTCGCGGCGCACGACTGGGCCTTCTACACCGAGAAGGTGCGCCGCGCCGAGTACGACCTCGACACGACAGCCCTGCGACCCTGGTTCGAAGCCGAGCGCGTGCTGCAGGATGGTGTGTTCCGCACGGCCACCGAGCTGTACGGGGTGAGCTTCACCGAGCGCGACGACCTACGTGGATACCACCCCGAGGTGCGCGTGTTCGAGGTGCACGACGCCGACGGCTCGGCGGTGGGCCTCTACCTGCTCGATCTCTATACCCGCGACACGAAACGCGGCGGGGCATGGATGAACCCCATCGTGTCGCAATCGACCCTGCGCGGTACCCTGCCTGTCGTCGTGAACAACCTGAATGTGCCCAAACCGACGGCAGGACAGCCGACCCTGCTGACGCTCGACGAGGTCACCACGCTGTTCCACGAATTCGGGCACGCGCTGCACGGTCTGTTCGCCCGTGTCACCTACCCGCACTTCGCAGGGACCAACGTCTACCGCGACTTCGTGGAGTTCCCCAGCCAGGTCAACGAGATGTGGATCTACTGGCCCGAGATCATCGCCCGGTACGCGCGGCACCTCGACACCGGTGAGCCGCTGCCCGCAGAGGTGCTCGACAGGCTGCACGCCTCCGAGACGTTCAACCAGGGCTTCTCCACGAGTGAATATCTGGCGGCGGCCTGGCTCGATCAGGCCTGGCATCTGCTCTCCGCCGAACACGCGGCGCGCGACATCGATGTCGCCGCATTCGAGGCCTCCGCCCTGGCCGACATCGGGCTCGACGACGCCCTCGTCCCGCCGCGCTATTCGTCGACGTACTTCGCGCACGTGTTCGCCGGCGGCTACAGCGCCGGGTACTACTCGTACATCTGGAGCGAAGTGCTCGACGCCGACACCGTCGAATGGTTCCGCGACAACGGCGGACTCACCCGCGCCAACGGCGATCGATTCCGCCAGCGACTGCTCGGCATCGGCGGATCGAAGGACCCGCTCGAGGCATACCGCGACTTCCGCGGGCGAGATGCCGACATCCAGCCGCTGTTGGAACGTCGGGGCCTCATGCCGACGGAGTGAGTCCGAACCCGGCCCGCCACGCCGGCGCGCCGCTAGGCGCTCTTGCGCCTCTGCCGCAGCACGAGCGTCGGCGACGCACCCTCATCGACCGCGGCTCGGGTGACGATGACCTTCGTGGCGTCTTCGGTCGACGGGATCTCGAACATGATCGGACCGAGCACGTCTTCGAGGATCGCCCGCAAACCGCGTGCGCCGGTCTTTCGCGCGACGGCGAGGTCGGCGATCGCCTCGAGCGCCTCCTCCTCGAACTCGAGCGCGACACCGTCGAGGTCGAACATGCGCTGATACTGCTTGACCAGGGCATTCTTCGGCGCGGTGAGGATCTCCATGAGCGCCGAACGATCGAGCGGCGACACCGAGGCCACGACGGGGAGCCGACCGATGAACTCGGGGATGAGCCCGAACTTGTGCAGGTCTTCGGGCTGCACCTCGCCGAACAGGTTGACGTCCTCGTCCTTGCGGTGCAGGGAGGCGCCGAAACCGACGCCGTGCTTGCCGACGCGCGATGAGATGATGTCTTCGAGCCCCGCGAACGCACCCGCGACGATGAACAGCACGTTCGTCGTGTCGATCTGGATGAACTCCTGATGCGGATGCTTGCGACCGCCCTGCGGCGGCACCGACGCTACCGTGCCCTCGAGGATCTTCAGCAGCGCCTGCTGCACACCTTCCCCCGAGACATCTCGCGTGATCGAGGGGTTCTCCGCCTTGCGCGCGATCTTGTCGACCTCGTCGATGTAGATGAGCCCGGTCTCGGCGCGCTTGGTGTCGAAGTCCGCCGCCTGCAGCAGCTTCAGCAGGATGTT
>NZ_JBKEAF010000070.1:0-8654 GCF_047971895.1 Microbacterium sp. | reverse complement strand
TACGGTGCCTGCAGCTCCTTCGCGGCGACGTACAGCTCGTCCTTGGTCATCGACCGCAGCACGTTGATCTCGCTGTTGATCTTGCGGATGTGCTTGGTCGCCTCCGACACGTCGCCGGTGCCGGCCTCGCCCTTCGAGCGGATCATCGCTGCGCCCTCGTTGATGCGACGCAGGGCCTCGCCGAGGTTGGTCGCGCCGCACACGAACGGCACGGTGAAGCGGAACTTGTCGATGTGGTTGACGTAGTCGGCGGGCGAGAGCACCTCAGACTCGTCGATGTAGTCGACGCCGAGCTCCTGCAGCACCTGCGCCTCGACGAAGTGACCGATCCGGGCCTTGGCCATGACGGGGATCGATACGGCGTCGACGATGCCGTCGATCATGTCGGGGTCACTCATGCGCGACACACCGCCCTGCGCCCGGATGTCCGCCGGCACGCGCTCGAGCGCCATCACGGCCACAGCGCCGGCATCCTCGGCGATCTTGGCCTGATCGGGTGTGACGACGTCCATGATGACGCCGCCTTTCAGCATCTCGGCGAGGCCACGCTTGACGCGTCCGGTCCCGGTCTCGCTCGCAGGGGCGTTGTCTGCCATGTTCTCTCCTTCGGCGGATGCGTGCAGCCAATCGCATCATTGGCTTAGGCCAAAACATAGCACGTCGCTACACTCGAGAACGGAGGCGCCATGGACGAGACGATCGCAGAGCTGATCACGGGTTCGACGGCGGTCGAGATCGCCGACAGCGTGCGTGCCGCACACGAACGCGGTCACCTGCGCGACGGGGCCGCCCTGCCGTCGGTCCGCGCGCTGGCCGACCGGCTCGGCATCAACCGCAATACCGTGATCGCGGCGTATCGTCAGCTCACCCGAGCGGGCCTGGTGGAGACCCGCGGTCGCGGCGGAACGCGCATCGCAGACCTTGCGCCCGTGGCCCAGGAGGGGTTCGCCGCGGGCAGCGTGCTGCACGATGTCGGCACGGGAAACCCCGACCCGGCGTGGATCCCCGACCCGGCCGCCGCGCTGCACGCGGTCGCGGGGCGTGCGGTGCTGTACGGCGAGCCCGTGATCGACGCCGGGCTCGACGCCTGGTCTCGGCCGTGGATGGCGGCCGACCTGGCCCCCGCCGATTTCCGCCTCACCGTCACCTCCGGCGCTGTGGACGCCGTGGAGCGCCTGCTCGCACAGGCCCTCACCCGCGACGACGCCGTCGCCCTGGAGGATCCGTGCTGGCTCGCCGGCATCCAGACCGTGCGCCTGGGAGGATATCGCGCCGTTCCCGTTCCCGTGGACGCCGAGGGGATGTCGGCGCGGGGCCTGCAGGCGGCGCTCGACCAGGGTGTGCGCGCGATCGTCGCCACCCCCCGGGCGCAGAACCCGACCGGTGCCGCGCTCACGGCCGAGCGCGCGGCGGCGCTGCGGGCGGTGCTCGCCGATCACCCGTACGTGCTCGTGATCGAGGACGACCACTACTCGCTGCTGTCGCAGCGGCCGTTCCACAGCATCGTCGGGCCCGAGCACCGGCGGTTCGCGCTGGTGCGGTCGGTGTCGAAGTTCCTGGGGCCCGACATGTGCCTGGCCGTCACCGCGTCGGACCCCGAGACGGCAGACCGGCTGGCACTTCGACTGAGCCCGGGCACCACGTGGGTCAGCCACCTGCTGCAGAGGCTGGCGCACGCGCAGCTCGACGATCCGGCGGTGCTGGCGCGCATCCGCGGTGCCGGTGCGCACTATGCCGAGCGCAACGCCGCCTTCGCCGCGCGGCTCGCCGCGCACGGACTGCCCGCGGTCGCCGGCGACGGACTCAACCTGTGGGTCGAGCTCCCCGTCGAGACGCGGGTCGTGCGCGAGCAGCTCATGCGCCGGGGCTGGCTGGCCCGCACGGGCGACGAGTTCATGCTGCGCGGTGCCGGCTCCCCCCACCTGCGTCTGACCGTCCACGATCTCGATGACGAGGCGGCCGCGCGCCTCGCCGCCGACGTCGTCGCCGCAACGGTGGCCGCGGATGGGATGATCGACCGGTGAAGATCCTCTCCATCCAGTCCGCCGTCGCCTACGGCCATGTCGGCAACTCGGCCGCCGTCTTCCCTCTGCAGCGCATCGGCGTCGAGGTGCTGCCCGTCTACACCGTCGCCTTCTCGAACCACACGGGCTACGGGGCGTGGCGGGGTCCGCTCATCGCTCCCGACGATGTGCGCGACGTGATCCTCGGCATCGAGGAGCGCGGCGTGCTCCCGCAGATCGATGCGGTGCTGTCGGGCTATCAGGGCTCTGAGGGCATCGCCGATGTCGTGCTCGACGCGGTCGCTCGCGTCAAGACGGCGAACCCGGCGGCGGTCTACGCGTGCGACCCGGTGATGGGAAACGCGAAGAGTGGATGCTTCGTGGCCCCCGCCATCCCCGACCTGCTGCGCGACCGGGTCGTGCCACGCGCCGACATCATCACCCCGAACCAGTTCGAGCTGGGCTACCTGACCGGCACCGATCCGCACACGCTGGAGGAGACGCTCGCCTCCGCTGACCTCGTGCGCGCCGGCGGCCCGTCGACCGTGCTGGTCACGAGCGTCGAACGGCCCGACCGCGTCGAGGGCACGATCGAGATGCTCGCCGTCACCCCCGACGGCGCGTGGATCGTGCAGACCCCCCTGCTGCCGCTGAAGGCGAACGGCTCGGGCGATGTCACCGCCGCGCTGTTCACGGCGCACTACGGGCGCACCCACGATGCCGCGGATGCCCTCGCGCGCACCGTCTCGAGCGTGTTCGATCTGCTGCGCATGACCTATGAGTCCGGAGAGCGCGAACTGCAGCTGGTCGAGGCGCAGGAGTTCTACGCACACCCGCGCCTGCAGTTCACCGTCGCACAGGTGCGGTAGTCGCGCGGCGTCTCGCTCCGTCAGCTGTCGTGGTCGTGTCCATCGCCCCACGCGTCGGCGACGGCATCCCGCACCTCGCCGAGCAGCTGCGGCAGCGCCTTGGTCTTGGCGATGATCGGGAAGAAGTTCGCATCGGTCGCCCAGCGCGGCACGACGTGCTGGTGTAGGTGACCGTCGACGCCGGCCCCGGCCACACGACCCTGGTTCATGCCGATGTTGAAGCCGTCGCAGCGCGAGACGCGACGCAGCGCGCGCATCGCCTGTTGGGTGAGCGCGCCGATCTCGGCGATCTCTTCGGGCGTCGCGTCGTCGTACAGCGGTATATGCCGATACGGGCACACGAGCAGGTGGCCGGAGTTGTACGGGAACAGGTTCAGCAGCACGTACGCGGTCTCACCACGCGCCACGATGAGACCGTCGGGGTCGGACTTGTGCGGTGCCGCGCAGAACGGGCACTCCTCGCGCAGCGGCTCCGGCCCGGCCTGGATGTAGGCCATGCGGTGCGGCGTCCACAGCCGCTGGAACTCGTCGGGAACTCCCGCGAGGGCTGCCGCATCGATGAGTTCGTCGGTCACACGAGGTCCTCGGCCGTGTTCACCTGTGCGTGCGAGGTGATCGCCTCGCGGATGCGAGCGAGCGCAGCATCCACCGACACGCCGTTCTCCTGCGATCCGTCGCGGAAGCGGAACGAGACCGTCCCGGCCGCGCGATCCTGTTCACCGGCGATCAGCATCAGCGGCACCTTCTGCGTCGTGTGCGTGCGGATCTTCTTCTGCATCCGGTCGTCGCTGTGGTCGACCTCGGCGCGCACGCCCGCCGCACGCAGCTGCGCGACGACGTCGTCGAGGTAGTCGGCGTACTCCTCGGCGACGGGGATGCCCACGACCTGCACGGGCGACAGCCAGACCGGGAAGGCGCCGGCGTAGTGCTCGAGCAGAATGGCGAAGAACCGCTCGATCGACCCGAACAGCGCCCGGTGGATCATGATCGGGCGATGCTTCTCGCCGTCCGCGCCGGTGTACTCCAACTCGAACCGCTCGGGCAGGTTCGGGTCGACCTGCACGGTCGACAGCTGCCAGACCCGCCCGATCGCGTCCTTCGTCTTCAGATCGATCTTCGGGCCGTAGAAGGCGGCCTCGCCGGGCACCTCTGTCAGCGTGAGGCCGCTGGCGACGGCAACGTTGCGCAGCGCGGTGGTGGAGTACTCCCAGAATTCGTCGCTGCCGATCCACTTGTCCTTCTCGTCGTCGCGCGTCGACAGTTCGAGCTCGAAGTCGTCGAGCCCGAAGTCGCGCAACATCGAGATGACGAACTCCAGAACCTTCGTCACCTCGGACTCCAGCTGCTCCGGCGTGACGAACAGGTGCGAGTCGTCCTGGGTGAACCCGCGCACGCGGGTGAGGCCGTGCAGCGTGCCCGACAGCTCGTTGCGGTACACGGTGCCGTTCTCTGCCAGGCGCATGGGCAGGTCGCGGTAGCTGCGGGCGCGCTCCTTGTAGATGAGGATGTGCATCGGGCAGTTCATGGGCTTGAGGTAGTAGTCCTTGCCCGGCTTGACGACGGTGCCGGCGGCATCCACTTCCTCATCCAGCGGGATCGGCGGGAACATCCCCTCCCGATACGTGACGAGATGGTTGGACTGGAGGAAGAGGTCCTCTTTCGCGATGTGCGGCGTGTAGACGTAGGTGTAGCCGTCCTCGACGTGGCGGCGGCGTGCGTGGTGCTCCATCTCCATGCGCACCATGCCCCCTTTGGGATGCCACACCGACAGCCCGGATCCGATCTCGTCCGGGAACGAGAACAGATCCAGCTCGCGCCCGAGCTTGCGGTGGTCGCGCTTGGCGGCTTCCTCCAGACGCGCCTGGTACGCGCGCAGTTCATCCTTGGTCGGCCACGCGGTGCCGTAGATGCGCTGCAGTTGCGGGTTCTTCTCGCTTCCCCGCCAGTAGGCACCGGCGACACGGGTGAGATCCCAGCCGTTGCCGATGAGGCGGGTGCCGGGCACGTGCGGCCCGCGGCAGAGGTCTTTCCAGGTGGTCTCGCCGTCCCGGGTGACGTTGTCGTAGATCGTCAGCTCGCCGGCGCCGATCTCGACGCCGGCGCCTTCCGCCGCATCCGCCCCCGACCCGGGGCCGCCGGCCAGGTCGACCAGCTCGAGCTTGAACGGCTCGTCGGCGAGTTCTGCCCGTGCCTCGTCCTCGGTGACCACACGCCGCACGAACCGCTGGTTCTCGCGGACGATGCGCTCCATCTCCTTCTTGATGGCCTTGAGATCCTCCGGCGTGAACGGGTCGTCGACACCGAAGTCGTAGTAGAAGCCGTTCTCGATGGGCGGGCCGATGCCGAGGTTCGCCTGGGGACGGATGCGCTGGACGGCCTGCGCGAGCACGTGGGCGGTCGAGTGGCGCAGGATGCTGAGGCCATCCGGGCTGTCGACGGTCACGGGCTCCACGGCATCGGTCTGCGTCACCGTCGTGGCGAGGTCTTTGAGCTCGCCGTTCACACGCAGGGCGATGACGGAGCGGTCAGGGAAGAGGGCGAAACCATCGGCGGGGTAGGACACGTCTGACACCCGCCCATTCTATGGGGGCCGTCCCCACCGGGCGCGGCGGTGTCAGCCGATCAGCACGGGCCTGGTCTGCTCGGGCTCGGGGCGTGCCTGCGCGATTCCGTGCGATTCTGCCGGGTGGGCTCACCCGACGGTGAGATCGACCTGGATCTCGCCGGCGAGTCGCTCGAGCTCTGCGGTCGCAGCCGCCAGATCGGCGCCGTCGTCGACGCGCACGCTGATCTTCGCCTCGAACAGCGTGCCGCCCGCCATCGGCGCGTCGAGCGTGTGACTGGTGAACCTGTCGATGCTCAGACCGTGGCGCACCAGGGCATGGGTGATGTCACGCACGGTGCCGGGGCGGTCGTTGCCGAGCACCGTGAAGACGAAGCGCGCCGCTTCGGCCTTGTCGCCGGCGGCGATGCCGGTATGCGGCGTGATCTCCAGCAGACCCTCGAGCGCATCGAGATCGGCGACGAGCGCGTCACGGCCTGCATCGGGCACCGACACCAGCACGATGCCCGCGAAGGCGCCGGCGAGCTCGGCCAGTTCGCTGCGCTCCCAATTGCCGCCGTGCAGAGCGACCGCATCGGCCACGGCTTGCACGAGTCCGGCGCGGTCGTCGCCGACGAGGGTGAGCACGAGCTTTGCCATGCTGGGAGCATACCGAGTGCCTCGTCCGGTTCTGGCAACTCGTCACGGTCCCACCCCGGGGCACTGATACGGTGCTCGACGAGCTGCGAGCGATGAGCGCCGCGACGATACCGGCTTGTGACGGACGACGTACGCCATCGCGCTCCTTTCTGCTCCTCTCGCTCAGCCCCCATGAGGTAAGCACCATTGCCTGCTACTGACGTTGCACGTCCCTCGACAGCGCGCGGATGACGGAGTTGCGACCGACGCCGAGCGCCTGTGCGATCCGGTCATAGCTCAGCGGTGGGTCGGTCTCGCGCAGCTGCCGCGCCATCTCAACACGCTCCGGCGTCATCGCCGTAGGGCGGCCACCGTAGCGAGCCTGAGAGCGTGCGTGCTCGACGCCGCGCTGGGTGTTCTCTCGGATGAGTGCTCGATGCCCGCCACGCGTCACTGCTGATCGCCGTTTACGGGCTCCCGGCCAGCAAGGTTCTCGCACTGCGCCGAAACCAACTCCGATGAGGAAGACGTTGCCCCCAACCTCCTCATCGGAGACCGCCCACTCGCACTCCCCGATCCGATCGCTATCCTCGCCAGGGAACAACTCGATCTCCTCTCGGAGGCACCGCCCGATGGCTGGCTGTTCCCCGGCCTCCGACCCGGCCTGCCGCGTGACCCGCAGTATCTCAACCGGCGACTCCGCCCGTTCGGCGTCTCCATCTCCGAGTTGCAGAACACCGCCCGATTCCGCCTCGCAGGTGCGGTCCCGGCCAAAGTCCTCGCAGGCATGCTCGACTTCAACGTCACCACCTTCGAGAACTACGCCCGCCTGTCAGGCAGCACCCGTGGCGACTACCCCGCCGTGCGCGGCACGGCACCAGCTGCGTTGAGAGAAGGCCCGAAAACCCCGTAGACAGGAACCCATGACCGACGACGCCACGAACCATGACCTCGGCCGGATCGACGTCATCGAGCTTGACGATACCCCTGCCCTGAGCCGTGACGTCGCCATCGATTTCGCGGTGATCCAAGCCGCCTGGCCCGACTTCGAGGGCTCCTTCGACTCGCTACAGGGCCGCAGAATGATGGGACTGTTCTACGGCCAAGACGATGTCTATCGGCTGTGCTCCGCACGTCTCGATCGTGACCACGACAATCCACTCGGTCTCGATGAGACCCTGATCCCAGGCGGCAGCTATCTGCGCCTGCGCGGCAGCGCCCCTTCCATCTACGAGGACATCGCCCCAGCATTCGACGCGCTCTTCGAACACGCAAACCACGACCCTGGACGGCCACACATCGAGTGCTACCGCCGCGAGGGCGAGGTTGACTGCCTCGTCCCGATCAGCTCATCGAGCTGACCTCAGACAATGCGAACAGTTCTCACTCGGATAATGCACTTCCACAGGTATTGACGTGTGCGAAGACTTCCGCCGAGCGTTCCGCAATGCAGCATGGTCGAGCTTCGCCCAGTCGGTGCGCTCGACCATGGCGCGAACGTCGGTCAGATAGGCGTCTGTCGCGTCGTTGTGAGCATCCGCGAACGGGGCGGTTCCACCCTTCGCCATGTTCACAGTCTGGTACTGTCCAGACCACTCAAATACATCTTGAAAGAGATGCCCGTGCAGAGCCTTCATGTGCTCGCCGTCGAACGTCCGGGCCACCAGCTCGGGGCGCAACTTAAGCTCAGTGCGCCGAGCAAACGACATGCGATAGTCGTAGCGGCGAAGCGCGTCGAAGTCTCGGACGCCGGGGCATTGCGCATGACACCGAAGCCGGTCTGCTCGTTGTACGTCTCCGGGTAGAAGTGCGACGCCCACGAATCGAACTGCTGCGGCATCAGAGCGTGCCGGCGGTGCGGGCGATGCGTGCGGCATTCTCGGTCGAGCGCACCTGGTACTCATCGAACGTGAGCGCACCGCGCGCGTAGTCGATGAAGCCAGCCACGTCCTCGCGGTTCGGCTCCCGCCCCTCGTGCCAGCCCGCCGCGAGCGACTGCACCACGCACCCAGCTGGTGCCCGAAAACGATCGATTCCGGCACAATTCGGGAAGGCTGATGTGGTGCGTGCCGCAAACGCGGGCCGTATCGAAACCCGGTATCGGCACGATCGGTTTCGACCCGGACTTTCGGGACGGCGCTCAGAATCGCGCGGAGAATCCACCGTCGGTGTTGAGTAGTCCCTGGCGACCCAGCACGCTCCGCCGAACATGGCTTGCACGATGGAACGACATCGCGCCATCAGCTGCATACTCGGCATGGGACACTGTGACCGTACCAGCAGGCTGAGCCAACTGCGGTCGTGGACCTGTCCGCAATCGACCGTTCATGAGTCAGTCGGCAGTCTCGTCGATTAGGTCGGCGAGAATCGGTTTTGATGCCCCTCTACCGCCTGACGCTCGGCCGAGATTAGATAGGCAGGAGAGCTGATTGCTTGACGGGCGCGGGTTATCCGAGGATGTCGCGGCGGGATAGCACCCAAGAGGCGACGCCTATGAGGACTGCGGAAAACCCCCAGAGCAGTCCGAGGCCTGCCCAGTCGAAGCCATCCGCAAGTGGCGCGTTGCCAAATGCCCAATGGTAGGGCGAGAGGTTTGCCAAC
>NZ_JBKEAF010000043.1:0-14795 GCF_047971895.1 Microbacterium sp. | reverse complement strand
GATGAAGATGATGATGTCGCCGCGGTTGCGGATCTCCTTGGTCACCTACTTCAGGCGCTCCTCGAAGTCGCCGCGGTAGCGGCTGCCCGCGATCATGGAGCCGAGGTCGAGCACGTAGACCTGCTTGTCCTTGAGCGTCTCGGGCACCTCGCCCTAGACGATGGCCTGCGCGAGGCCCTCGACGACGGCGGTCTTGCCGACGCCGGGCTCGCCGATCAGGACGGGGTTGTTCTTGGAGCGGCGGGAGAGGATCTGCATGACCCGCTCGATCTCCTTCTCGCGGCCGATGACGGGGTCGAGCTTGTTCTCGCGGGCGGCCTGTGTGAGATTGCGGCCGAACTGGTCGAGCACCGCCGATCCGCCCTGGGCGGTCTGGCCCTGCTCGTGCGCGGCCCCCGAGACGGCGGCGGGCTCCTTGCCCTGGTAGCCGCTGAGCAGCTGGATGACCTGCTGGCGCACCTTGTTGAGATCGGCGCCGAGCTTGACGAGCACCTGGGCGGCGACGCCCTCGCCCTCGCGGATCAGCCCCAGCAGGATGTGCTCGGTGCCGATGTAGTTGTGGCCGAGCTGCAGCGCTTCGCGCAGGCTCAGCTCGAGCACCTTCTTCGCGCGCGGTGTGAACGGGATGTGCCCGGTCGGCTGCTGCTGGCCCTGGCCGATGATGTCCTGCACCTGCTCGCGCACGGCGTCGAGCGAGATGCCGAGGCTCTCGAGGGCCTTGGCGGCCACTCCTTCGCCCTCGTGGATCAGCCCGAGCAGGATGTGCTCGGTGCCGATGTAGTTGTGGTTGAGCATCTTCGCCTCTTCCTGGGCGAGCACAACCACACGACGGGCACGATCCGTGAATCTCTCGAACATCGGGAACTCCTCCGGGCGCGCTTCTGGCGCCGTACAACGAGCGTAACCAGCGGGCGGGTGCCGCATGCCGCTGTTCGCCCTCGGCATACCGGGCTCTCGGGTCACTCCCCACGCGTTCGGTCGTCACATCTGCACGGTCACGCCCGGCAAGACCCGCCGTACGCGACGACCGAAGAGTCGGGAAGCCCCGGTCAGCTCTCGACTGCGCGGTCGGCGAACTGCCGGTGCGCGCCGGCGAGTGAGTGGATGCGTCGCCTCAGCGGTCGCCGAGGATCTCCACGGTGCCGCTCACGCCCGCGCCAGTGAGGGTCAGGGTGACGTCGTCCTCATCGCCGAAGCCCTCGGGCACCTCCGCGATGGCGATGCGCGGTGCCAGGTCGCTGGTGCACGCCTGGTTACCCTCGAACTCGGCGAACGTGAGGGTGATCGCGTCGTCGCCGGTCGCCTCGACGCTCTCCACGAGGGGCGCGCACGTCGACGATCCCCAGGTGACGACCGCGAACCCGTCATCGCTGAACCATCCCGCGCTCGGCACGAACTCCTCGCCCGTGCCGGTGAGGTCAGCGTCGCCGTCGAGCGATGTCGCGCCGCTGAGTGCCCCCGTCAGCACGATCTCGACCGCCTCGGCGGCGTCGACGCCTTCGGGAACCCCGATGAGGGTGGCCTGCGGCGCGTAGTCCATCGTGCATGGCCGCGCCTCCTCGGACTCGTCGATCTCGACGGTGACGCGCTGGCCCTCGCCCTCGACGGAGCCGACCGTCGGCAGGCACGTCGAGCTGCCGTACGTGACCAGCCCGATCACCCGACCGTCGTCGAGCCAGGCCGCGTGCACCTCGGTGGCGACGGACGTCTCGTCGGTGGGGTCGGGCGTGATCGGCAGGGGGGTGCCACTCGGCGGGGTGGCACAGGCGGCGAGCAGCAGACCGGCTGCCACGGTCGATGCGAGCGCGGCAGTACGCAGAATCCTCATGCACACGATCATGGCCGATGCCGCATGTATGGAACCAGGGAAACAGATCACGAATCGGTGACGTCGCCGCCGCGGCATCCATTCCCTTCCCGGGCGCCCACCATTTTCGGTCGTCGCATGCGCACAGTGACACGCGCGCAGACTCGCCATATGCGCCGACTCACGAGGGGTTACGGCGTATCGCGACGGGGCGACGCGATAGCGGGCCGTCACGGACGGGGCCGTGCGAGCGCCGCACGTACACGCTGCACGAACACGTCCGGTCGACCGAAGAGCATCCCCTTCGTCACCCGAATCACGATCCAGCCGGCGGCTTCGAGCCGGGCATAGCGGTCGACATCGCTCTCCCACTGTCTGCCTGAGGAATGGTGCTGACCGTCGTACTCGATCGCGATGCGCAACCGTGGGTACGCCATGTCGACCCGCGCGAGGAACCGCCCGTCCTCGTCCACGACATCGACGTCGAGGTCTGGTTCCGGCAACCCCGCATCGACGAGGCTGAGTCGCGTCCATGTCTCGGGCCGCGACGCCGAGCCCGTGCGCACGCGTTCGAGCGCCGCTCGCAGCACCCGCGCGCTACAGCGCCGACCCGCGGTGAGCGCATCGCCGAGGTGCGCGATCGTGGTCAACGGCGCCGGCATTGCGGCATCCGGCTGGCTCATCGGCGGGCGCTGAACACGCACGAAGTAGTCGGCGACGGCGACGAGATCGAAGGGATGCCTCAGCACTCCGCCGAGCATCGCCCACGTCGTGGTGGGGTCGGCGATGCGCAGGCGCGACACGGGGTGCGTGACGACCCGCGCGAGCGCGGGGCGGATCGCGTGGCCGCGCACGCCGCCACGCGGTGCGCGCGAAGGCCAGGGAACGCTGACCTCGAGCATCTCGGGGTCGAAGGCCGCCGGGCGGCCACCCGCAGCCACGAAGAGGTGACGGGGCAGCGGAGCATCCCACAGCACGGCCGCCGTGAGGTGACTGAAGTACGCGTCCTCCCGCTTCACAACCTCGTACTCCCGCGCCCGCTCATGGATGCGGCGGGCGGCCGGACTGCGGGGATAGGCGCGAGCGGCGTTCGACGCGCTGTCGGCGACCAGGTCGGCGCCGACCAAGGCGCGGGCACCGTGGAACGTGCGTGTGAGGTCAGCTGCCCGCAGCCGAGAGCGCGTCACTCCGGCCTCGCGGGCCTCCCTGACGGAGAACGCGAAGTCGAGGTCGGACGGGAGATCGGCGCGATGCATGGCGATACTGTCGCAGGCCCGCCGACCCTCTCCGCGACGGTTGTCCACAACCCCCGAGCCCATCGCGAATCCACACGGCGTCTCTTCCTCCACAGGCGCTGCGTCGTCGCATATGCACAGTCCGGGCCGGCCGCACCGTGCATACGTGACGACCGCAGAGTCGTCACGCGAGGTCGCCGCGTGACGTGGCGCACGCTGCACCGCCGAGTCGCCACATCTGCACAGTCGCCGGCAAGAACACCCGCGATATGCGACGACTCACTGCAGTGCGCTGGTGAGCCGGGCGAGGTTGTCGAGCACGGTCGAGCGCAGCGGCTGCTTCTTCCACTCATCGAGGGTCAGCTCGCGCGACAGCTCGCGGTAGCTCTGCTCGACCTCGCGCATCTCACGCACGAACTCCTCGCCGCGTACGAAGAGCGAGATCTCCATGTTGAGGCCGAACGAGCGCATGTCCATGTTGCTCGAGCCGACGATCGCGAGCTCGTCGTCGATCGTCATCGACTTGGAGTGCAGGATGAACGGCTTGCGGTACATCCAGATCTTCACTCCGGCACGCAGCAGCACCTCGTAGTAGCTGCGCTGCGCGTGGTAGACCATGGCCTGGTCACCCTCTTCGGAGACGAACAGCTCGACCTGCAGCCCGCGCTGGCAGGCCGTCGTGACCGCCAGCAGCAGCGCCTCGTCGGGCACGAAGTAGGGACTGACGATGATGACCCGCTCTTGCGCGTAGTACAGCAGCGCCAGGAAGAGCCGCAGGTTGTTCTCGGCCTCGAACCCCGGCCCCGACGGCACGACCTGGCAGTCGAGGTCGCCCGGCCCGCTGCGCACGTCGAACAGGTCGATCTCGTCGGTGAGCACCTCGCCGGTCTCGGCGTACCAGTCCGACAGGAACACCGCGTTGACCGAGGCGACGACCGGCCCCTCGAGTCGGCACATGAGGTCGACCCAGTGCAGCCCGCGCTGGATGTTCTTCTTCAGGTTGTACGTCGAGTCGGTGACGTTCTGCGAGCCCATGAACGCGACCGTGCCGTCGACGACGAGCAGCTTGCGGTGGTTGCGCAGGTCGGGGCGCTGGTATTTGCCCTTGAGCGGCTGCACGGGCAGCATCAGCCGCCACTGCGCGCCCATCTCGTCGAGCCGGCGCAGCGTCTGCTTGTAGAAGGGCTTGCCCCGGTTGGCCCAGTGGTCCAGCAGTACGCGCACCGTCACGCCGCGGGCGCAGGTCTCTTCGAGCGCGCGGAAGAAGTTGTCGGTGGAGGCATCCGTCTGCAGGATGTAGAACTCGACGTGCACATGGCGCTCTGCCGACCGGATCGCCTCCGCCATCGCGTCGAGGCTCTCCCGGTAGCCCGAGATGAGGTGGGCGTCGTTGTCTCCCGACAGCGGCATCGCGCCGAACTGTCGGTTCATGGTGACCAGCGAGGTGTAGCCGGGGGGTGCGTTGGGGCGCAGGGTGCCGAAGTCGAGGTGCTCGCTGGTCCGCTGGATGTAGTCGTTGACCTGCCGCTGCATCTTGCGGCGCTTGCGCGGCAGCCGCGGGTTGCCGATCAGCAGGAACAGCAGCACGCCGATCAGCGGGATGAAGTAGATCGCCAGCAGCCACGCCATCGCCGCGGTGGGGCGCCGGTTGCGCGGCACGATGATGATCGCGGCGATGCGCACGGTCAGGTCGAAGACCATCACCACCAGCACCCACCACGTCATGTTGAACGTGATGTTCACCATCGCTGCGACCCCCTGGCTCGATGCTCCGGCCCCCAGCGTACTGGGCGGTGCGGCCGTGCGCGGCTCAGGAGTCGGCGGAAGCGGAGGTGGATGCCGCGGGCATACCGCGACGCGCGCGTTCCTGCGCCTCGATCTTCGCGTAGGCGCGGCGTTCGGTGCGGTCCATCCGCAGGACACCGCGCAGCAGGAAGAAGAAGACCCCGGCCACCACGACGGGGGGCAGCAGAGCCCACAGGATCGCAAGCCAGAGATTGTCCATGCCTTCCATCGTACCCGCGTCCGCGCGGGCGATCTGCTCCTCCCCAAGCCCGGTGGCCGCGGCCGTGTCCCCCGAACGGGGCGCCTCGAGGAGGGGTGCCGATTCCGGCGTCGGCCGCTTCGGTCACCCTCGGGGGATGACAACGATCATCCCCGCCGCGGACCCCGCGGAGTTCCTCGCTCTCGTCCCCCGGCTCGCCGGCTGCCGCCCGGTGCGCAGCATCGCCCTGGTGCCGTTCGACGACGTGCGCACGGTCGGTGTGCTGCGCGTCGACCTGCCGACCCCCGGCAACGATGTCGACAGCATCGCTGCGACCCTCGTCGGCATGCTCTGCCGTGTCCGTGACGCCGACGGCGCCGCGCTCGTCGTGTACACCGACGACGCGCTCGCCGCCGGCGACAGCACCCTCGCGCATGCGGACGTCGTGCACGCACTGATGCAGAAGATGGATGCCTGCGGCCTCCGTGTCGTGAACGCCTTCTGCGTCGCCGCCGACGGGTGGGGATCGTACCTGGACGACGAGGGCCACCGGCATCCACTCTCCGACCTCGCCGAGGATGCGCTCATCGATCTGCTGCCCGAGGAGATGCGCGCGCCGCTCGGCGATCAGACCTCGGGTGCGCAGCTGCCCGGCGTCGACCTCGCACAGACCGAGCACACGGCCAGGGCGCTGGCTTCGCTGGTCGACGCGGTCGCCGCGGTGTCGGCGGCGACCGGGTCGGCCCGCTCGGCACGCGTCGACCTCGCCGCGCTCGACCCGCAGGCGCTGGCCGCGGCGTGCGCACTCGATGACATCCCGGCGCTCTTCGAGGACGCGCTGCGGTGGGAGCCCGAAGACCTGCGCCCGTTCGATGCCGCCGCGCTCATCTGGTGCCTGCAGCGGCCCGCGCTGCGCGACATCGCGCTCGTGCAATGGAGCACCGGCCTCGACACCGGTGACGCCGCGCTGCACGCGCAGCTGCGCTGGGAGAGCGGCCAGGAGTACCCGGCCGAGCTCGCCCAGTATCTGTGGGGCGAGGGCGACCGACCCGACGCGTCACGGTTGGAGCGCGCCCTCGAGGTCGCTCGGCACGCCGCCGCACTCGCCCCACGCGCATCGCGACCCGGGCCCCTCGCCGCGGCGGGCTGGCTGTGCTGGGCGCTGGGGCGCAGCACGCACGCCGGCTGGTACGTCGACCGGGCGGGCGAGATCGACGCCGAGCACGGCCTCGCTGCGATCCTCGCGACGATGCTCTCGGCGGGGCATCTGCCCGACTGGACGTACCACCGCGTCCGCTGAGGTCTACTTGACGAGCGGGAACAGGATCGTCTCGCGGATGCCGAGGCCGGTGATCGCCATGAGCAGCCGGTCGATGCCCATGCCCATGCCGCCCATCGGCGGCATCCCGTGCTCCATCGCCCGCAGGAACTCCTCGTCGATCGTCATCGCCTCGAGGTCGCCGCGCGCGGCGAGCTTCGCCTGCTCGACGAACCGTTCGCGCTGGATGACGGGGTCGATGAGCTCGGAGTACCCGGTCGCAAGCTCGAAGCCGCGGATGTACAGATCCCACTTCTCGACCACGCCCGGGATCGACCGGTGCTCGCGCACGAGCGGGCTGGTGTCGACGGGGAAGTCCATGACGAAGGTCGGGCGCGTGAGGTCGGCCTTGACGAAGTGCTCCCACAGCTCTTCGACCCACTTGCCGTGCGTAGCGTGCGGGGGCGCGTCGACGCCCGCCTTCGCGGCGAGGGCCTCGAGGTCGGCCAGCGACGTCTGCGGGGTGATGGGGGCGCCGGATGCCTCGCTCAGCGAGTCGTACATCGACACCCGCTCCCACTGACCGCCGAGGTCGTACTCGGTGCCGTCGGCCCAGGTCACCGTCGTGGAGCCTGCGACGGCGATCGCGGCGTTCTGGATGAGCTGCTGGGTGAGGTCGGCGATGCCGTGGTAGTCGGTGTACGCCTGGTACGCCTCGAGCATCGCGAACTCGGGGCTGTGCGTCGAGTCGGCGCCCTCGTTGCGGAAGTCGCGGTTCACCTCGTACACGCGGTCGATGCCGCCGACGACGGCGCGCTTGAGGAACAGCTCGGTGGCGATGCGCAGGTACAGCTCGGTGTCGAACGCGTTGGAGTGCGTCACGAACGGGCGGGCCGCCGCTCCCCCGGGCTGCACCTGAAGGATCGGCGTCTCGACCTCGATGAAGCCGTGGCCGTCGAGGGTGGCCCGGATGCTGGAGTTCACCTTCGCCCGGGCGAGCACCGTCGCACGGGCCCGATCGCGCACGATGAGGTCGAGGAACCGCGAGCGCACGCGGGACTCCTCGCTCAGTTCGGCGTACATATTCGGCAGCGGCAGGATCGCCTTCGACGCGATCTGCCAATCGCCGACCATGATCGACAACTCGCCGCGGCGGCTCGAGACGACCTCGCCCGACACGAAGACGTGATCGCCGAGGTCGACGAGCTCCTTCCAGCGCTGCAGCGACTCCTCGCCGACGGCGGCGAGTGAGACCATCGCCTGGATGCGGCTGCCGTCGCCGGACTGCAGGCTCGCGAAGCACAGCTTGCCGGTGTTGCGGCTGAACACCACACGGCCGGCGACCGCGGCGGTCACGCCGGTCTCGTCGCCCGCCTCGAGGTCTGCGAAGCGTTCCCGCAGCGCGGGAATCGTATCGGTCACGGGGACCGTGACGGGGTACGCGCCGCCCGATGCATCCGCCCGCTCTGCGATCAACCGCTCGCGCTTCGCGAGCCGCACGGCCTTCTGCTCGAATGCGTCGGCGAGCTCCGCACGGCGCACGTCCTCCGCTGTGGGCTCGGCGGGCGCAGGGGTCGGCTGGTCGATCATCGGTGGGCTCCTCGAAAAGCAGAACCCAATCCTACCGAGGCGGTCGCACGCACCGACGTCGCAGAAATGCCCCATGTTCGCAGGCGAACGGTGAATACCTGCGAAGTTGCCGCGACACTGCGAACCTGTGCGCGGGTCAGCCGCCGAGCCCGCCGTGCCCGCCGAGCCCGCCCAGCCCGCCGCGCTCGCCCAGCCCGTCGACCTCTGAAGCCGGATTCGCGTCGGCGAGCGCCTGGTCGACCGTGGAGTGCACGAGCAGCGACAGGAACGACCCGGGCGCCTCGACCCCGGCCTCGCGCAGCAACGCGGTGGACTGGCGCACGATCGAGCGGGAGAATGTGGTCGCCGTGGCGATCGCCTCGGCATAGGCGGGCCGCGCCTGCTCGCTGATGACGACCGGTTCGCAGCCGAGCTCCACGGCGAGCGCCTGCGCGATGGGCAGGAACGGCCCCGGCGCGGCGACCCCCGCGTGCGCATCGCGCAGGGTGCGCACGTCCATCGACGTGCCGGTGAACGCGATCGCAGGGTGCACGGCCAGGGGGATGGCACCGCGGTCGACCGCGGGCTGCAGCACGTCGAGTCCGTGCGCCGGGTCGGTGTGCAGCACGAGCTGGCCAGTCTGCCAGGCGTCGAGCTCGGCGAGCCCAGCGACCAGTCCCGGCAGCTCGTCGTGCGGAACCGCGACCACCACGAGCTCGCTGCGTCGTGCGACGTCGACCGCGTCGAGAATCGGAAGCCCGGGGAGCATGGCCGCCACCCGCTCGGGGTCGGAGCCACCGGTGATGCCGGTGAGGGCGTGTCCGGCACCGGCGAGTGCAGCCGCGAACACGGGGCCGACCCTGCCGGCGCCGATCACGCCGACGCCGAGGCGGCCGTCGCGCTCAGCCATGCGTGCCGCCTCCGGCCCAGCGATGCGAGCGATCGCCCGCGGCGGCAGAGATTGCCTGCGCCTCGACGGTGTCGAACAGGTGCAGTGCCGCCTCCCGGTCGACGGCGCCGAGCTCGCCCGACACGAGACCGGGGATCGTGTGCGCGGAGGTCACGGCAGTGCGCAGCATGCGGTCGACCGGTCCCTGCGCGATGCTGATGCTCTGCATGCGCGCGAGGGGGAACACAGCCAGCGATCGCCAGATCGCACCGCGCCGCAGGAACAGCGCATCCGGCGCGATGAGGTAGCCGTTCCGCCGCCACGACAGCGGGCGCAGCAACCGTGCCCGGCGGGGTGTGTTCACGTACGGGTCGTCGTCGCGGGGTCCGACGAGCCCGTCCTCGAGCACCGCGGGCCACTCGTCGTCGGGGCGGCCCGGCAGCAGCAGCCGCAGCACGCGTTCGATGTCCGCGCGCGTTCCGACGGGCAGCACGGTGGCGAACTGGTCGGATGCCCTGCCGGGGGCCCCGTGGCCCGAAAGGCGGTTGACGCGCACCGACCACCAGCCCCACGGGCGCCACAGCAGCGGCTGCGTGACCTGGACAGCGTGCACGCGGCCGGGCGGCAGGATCTCGGTGACCGTCGTGAACAGCCCGAATGTGACGCGGATGCCATTCGGCGTCGGGGCGATCGAGTACCGCAGCGCGCGCGTGATGGTGCGCACCCAGTACGCGCCGATGACGAGCAGCGAGGGGATGAGCGCGAACAGCACCCGCGGGGTGCTGACGACGGCACCCACGACGATGCCCGCGACGATCAGCAGCAGCGCCACGGTACTGCCGGAGAGCAGATGGGATGCCACGAGGCGGCCGGGAGGGATGTGCACCACGGACTGCGGATCGGCGACGGGCTGCTCGGCACCGACGATGAGCCCGGTGATGCCGTCGCTCACGACTGCGGCACCCCTCGACAGGCTCGGGGAGCTCGGGCGTCCGGGCGTCGGATCAGCACCAGGTGCGGCATCGGCGCCGCTCGGAGCCGCCGAGAGGTGCCCCTGCGCACCCGAGGCGAGCCGCAGGATATCGGCGCGCACCGCCTCGGCGTTCGCGGTCGACAGGTACTCGAGCCGCACGTTGGCATCGGCGCCCGTGCCCGCACCGACGACCTCGAGCTTGGCCATGCCGCACAGCCGCGCGAACATCGGTCGCGTGAGGTTCACGCCCTGCACGCGGTCGAGAGGAGCCCGCCGGTGCTGGCGGAACAGCACCCCGTTGCGCACCTCGACGTCGTCGCCGGTGATGCGGAAGGTGTGGAACCGCCACGACAGGTAGAAGAGCCCCAGCACGACGAGCAGCACGACGAGCACCGCCAGAGCGGCGAGCGGGATGAGACCGTGCTCGAGCACGTAGTCGAGCGGGTCTCTCGGTGCTTCGTCGCCGAACGAGAACGACGGCACGAACATCGGCAGCAGCCATTCGACGAACCGCTCCCGGAAGTTCGAGATGATGATGCCGGCGACGATCACCAGTACCAGCCCACCGCGGAACAGCGGCGTCAGCGGGTGCAGCCGGTGCCATTGGCCGTCGGCGAGCTGCGAAGCATCCGTCACAGCCCGGTCCGTCTCGTCTCGGCGACGTCCACGAGCGTGTCGCGCAGGCTCTCGGCGGCGTCTTGGGTGAGGCCGGGGATCGTGACGCCGGTCGACGCCGCCGCGGTGACGAGCTTGAGCTGGGCGATGCCGAAGCCACGATCGAGCGGTCCGTGCCTGATGTCCACGAGCTGCATGCGCCCATACGGGACGGCGACGATGCGCTGCCACAGGATGCCGCGCCGGAACACCAGGTCATCGCGGCGCAGCTGATACCCGTATGCGCGCGCCTGCCGCGGCGTGATCGCCAGGATCCACACGAGCACCCCCAGCGTGATCCCAGCGGGGATCCACACCCACGGCTGCCGGGACAGCAGCGAGACGACGACGGCCGCGGCCGCCACGAGCACGATCACCACCCCGGTCGAGATGAGCCGCACCCACACGTACGAGCGGGCGAGCTGGTGCCATACGCCGTCGCCGAGCGGCAGCCGGTTCTCGCTGCGCGGCTGCTTCACGGCGTCGAACGTGCCCCGGTCCAGGGAATCAGGGTCGAGGCGGTTGGGGGAGTCCGGGGTCTCCGGGGTGTTCGTCATCGTCGTCCTTCCGGATGATGCACAGATGCTCGGCTACGAGCCCGGCCGCGACGAGGATCACCCCCGCGACCAGCGATGCGATGATCTCGCTCATCGAGCCTAACGAAGGCGTCACCGGGCGCGTCGCGAGGAACAGCAGCAGCCCCGCCGCGAAGCCGCCGGCCACCGCCCCCACGATGCTCGACGCCTTCGCCAGCACGGCGACGCGCAGCGCACGGAACGGGTTGACGTGCACCCGGTCGCCGCGGGCGGCGCGGCGAATCGGCACGGCGAACACGACGACCAGCCCCCCGATCAGCACGAGCACGATCGGCAGCGACAACGTGGGGGTGAAGGTCGGCCGTGCGTTCGCGGTGAGCAGCTGATCGAGCAGGAAGCCCGTCGCCGCACCGAGCAGCGCGGCCACGATGATGGCAACGGGACCGGTGCGCTTCACCGGCTGCTCCGCAGGTCGGCCAGCAGCCGGTCGACCCGGCCGTACCCGGGCAGCTCGGCGTCGGGGTCGACGACCAGCCAGGGTGCGAGCACGAAGTCGCGCTCGTGCGCACGCGGGTGCGGCAGGGTCAGGGCGGTGTCGTCGCTGCGCACGTCGCCGTACGCGATGAGGTCGAGGTCGAGCGTGCGGTCTGCCCACACCCGGTCCCCGCGCACCCGGCCGTGGTCCTTCTCGATCCGCTGCAGATGGCCCAGCAGCACGCTCGGCGCCTGCCGAGTCGTGACCAGGGCGACCGCGTTGAGGTACGCGGGGCGGGTGTCATCCGGCCCTTCGGGCGTCATCGCGACCGACTCGATCGGCTCGGATGCGACCACCGCGTCGACCAGCGGCAGGTGCGCCAGCGCGTGCACGGCCGCCGTGAGCATCGCCTCACGGTCGCCGAGGTTCGACCCCAGCGCGACGACCGCCCGGACGGGAGTGGATGCCGCGGCCTCCCGCGCGGGGATCGGCTCGGTCAGCCGCCGGTTCATGCGCGGCTCCGCACGATCGTGACCGCGACGTCGTCGAACACCTGCGCGATCGGCGCCTGCGGCTTGTGCACCGTGACCTCGACGGTGCGCACACGTTCGTCCTGCAGCACGGCGGCGGCGATCCGCTCGGCAAGCGTCTCGATGAGGTTCACAGGCTCGCCGCCGACGATCGCCGTGATCTGCTCGGCGACCTCGCCGTAGTGCACGGTGTCGGCGACGTCGTCGGTCGCCGCCGCGGTGTGCAGCGCCAGGTGCAGAGTGGCATCGACGACAAAGTCCTGCCCCTGCTCGCGCTCGAAGTCGTACACGCCGTGGTGTCCGCGGGCGCGGATACCACGCAGCACGATGCGATCGGTGACGTCCATGTCAGCCCTCCTGCCACGCGCGTTCGACGGCCAGCGCGTCGCGTGTGGCGGCCACGTCGTGCACCCGCACGCCCCAGGCCCCCGCGCGGGAGGCGAGGGCGCTGGTGACGGCGGTGGCCAGGTCGCGGCGGGCGGGCGTGGCATCCTCGCCCAGCACCTCGCCGAGGAACCGTTTGCGGCTGGTCCCGACGAGCACACGGTGGCCCAGCGCCGTGATCGTGGCGAGGTCGCGCAGCAGCACCCAGTTGTGCGCGCCGGTCTTGCCGAACCCGATACCCGGGTCGACGACGACGCGGGAGGGAGGGATGCCGGCGGCCGCCGCCGCATCGACCCGCACGCGCAGCTCGGCCGCGACCTCGCGGGCGACGTCGGCGTACTCGGCCCCGGCGTACATGTCGCGCGACGGGCCGCGCCAGTGCCCGAGCGCGATGTCGGCACCGGTCTCGGCGACGGCGTCGAGCATGCCGGCGTCGGCGAGCCCGCCCGACACGTCGTTGACGAGCACGGCCCCCGCCTCGACGGCGGCGACCGCGGTGGCGGCGTTCATCGTGTCGATGCTCACCGCGACGCCGGCGGTGGCCAGCGCCGTGACGACGGGCAGCACGCGGTCGCGCTCCTCGGCCGGTGCGACGCGCGGTGCACCGGGGCGTGTCGACTCGCCGCCGACGTCGACGTAGGCCGCGCCCGCGTCGCGCAGCGCCAGCCCGTGGGCGATCGCCGCCTGCGCGTCGAGGTAGCGACCGCCGTCGCTGAACGAGTCGGGGGTCACGTTCACGATCCCCATGGTCAGCGCGGTCACGGCGTCGACTCCGTCGCAACGCCGAGAAGGGCGATCAGCTCGGCGCGCGCGGGGGGCTCGGCGAACGCGCCGCGTGCGGCGATCGTCACCGTCGACGCCTCGCGCTGGCGCTCGCCGCGCATCGTGACGCAGTTGTGGGTGGCATCCATCACCACCAGCACTCCACGCGCCCCCAGCGCCTCGGCGATCGTGTCGGCCACCTGCTCGGTCAGGCGCTCCTGCACCTGCGGGCGCGCCGCGAGGATGTCGACCACCTTCGGCAGGGCGCCCAGGCCCACGACCTTGTCGGCCGGGAGGTAGGCGATGTGCGCACGCCCGCGGAACAGCAGCAGGTGGTGCTCGCAGACCGAGCGGAAGTGGATGTCGCGCACCATCACGGCACCGCTGGGCAGCGTGTCGGGCGCGGGACCGTGCGCCACGCTGATCGTCTTCTGCAGGGGAGCCGAGGCATCGTCGTCGACGCCCGCGAAGAACTCGGCGTACGCGTCGGCGACGCGCTGGGGCGTCGCCTTCAGCCCCGGGCGCTCGGGATCCTCACCGATCGCCTCGAGGATCTCGCGCACTGCGCGCGCGATGCGCTCCCTGTCGACAGCCACGCTGAAAGCCTACGCGGTGCCCGTGGTCACAGCGGCGGGTGGATGCTACGCGGTCGCCGGGCGCGGCGGCGCGGCGGGACGGTGCCGCGGCGTCGCCTCGGTCTCGTCGGCGGCGACATCGGCGGCGACGGTCTCGGGTACCCGTCGACGTGGCACCTCGACCGGTGGCAGCGGGGACACTGGCCGCTGCTCGCTCGACAGCCACTGCGGGCGCGGCGGCAGCTTCGTCACCTCGGTGAAGATCTCGTCGATCGCGATGTGGTCGAGGGTCTCCTTCTCGAGCAGCTCGAGGGCGAGCCGGTCGAGGACGTCGCGGTTCGCATTGAGCACCTCGTAGGCCTCGTTGTGCGCCTGCTCGAGCAGGGCGCGCACCTGCGTGTCGACGCGCTCGGCGACGGTCTCGGAGTACTCGCGGCCGTGACCCATGTCGCGCCCCATGAACACCTCGCCCGAGGCCGAGCCGAGCTTGACCGGGCCGACTTCGGTGGTCATGCCGTACTCGGTGACCATCTTGCGCGCGATGTTCGTCGCCTTCTCGATGTCGTTCGAGGCGCCCGTGGTCGGGTCGTGGAACACGATCTCCTCGGCGACGCGCCCGCCCATCGCCCAGGCCAGCTGGTCCTGCAGCTCATTGCGGGTGACCGAGTACTTGTCTTCCAGCGGCATCACCATCGTGTAGCCGAGGGCCTTGCCGCGCGGCAGGATCGTGATCTTCGTCACCGGGTCGGAGTGGTTCATCGCCGCCGCGACGAGCGCGTGGCCGCCCTCGTGGTACGCGGTGATGAGCTTCTCCGTGTCCTTCATCACACGGGTACGGCGCTGCGGGCCGGCGATCACGCGATCGATCGCCTCGTCGAGCGCACGGTTGTCGATCAGCTGGGCGTTGCTGCGCGCCGTCAGCAGCGCGGCCTCGTTCAGCACGTTGGCCAGGTCGGCGCCGGTGAACCCCGGGGTCTTTCGCGCGACGACCTCGAGGGCGACGCCGTCGGCCAGCGGCTTGCCCCGGCCGTGCACCTCGAGGAGCGTCTTTCGGCCCTGCAGGGCGGGGGCGTCAACGCCGATCTGCCGCTCGAAGCGGCCGGGGCGGAGACACGCGGGGTCGCGGATGGAGGGCCGGTTCGTCGCCGCGACGGCCTAGACGTG
>NZ_JBKEAF010000024.1:0-3467 GCF_047971895.1 Microbacterium sp. | reverse complement strand
CCACGCCGCGCACCTTCCTCACGGCGAACGTCATCGCCGCACCGACCGCTGAGGAGGCCGACGAGCGCGCTCTCCCCCAGCAGCGCATGATGGCGCGGCTGCGCACGAACAAGCCGCTCACCCCCCACGAGACCGTCGAGCAGGCGCAGGCCGGGGCCGCCGAGTTCGACGGTCTGGCCGCGTCGGTCATGCAGTCTGCCCGCGCCGGCTGGTTCGTCGGCGACCCGGCGACGGTGGCTACCGACCTGCGCGCGGTCGCCGAGCGGTGGGGCGTCGACGAGGTGATGATCTCGCCTGTCGCGGGCTCCTACGACGCCGAGCCGATGGATGCCTCGCCCGGCCGCTTGCAGACGCTCGAGCTGCTGGCCTCCGCCGGCTGACGCCGGCGCGTCACTCCCCGGGCTCGCTCGAGATCAGACCGCGCAGCCAGTCGCGGGCCTCGACGAACACGTCGTCGGAGTAGCGCTCGGGGTAGCGCACGATGGCGCGGTCGGCACGCGGGTACGAGCCGAGGAACACCACCTTGGGGCTGAAACGGCGCAGCCCGAGCAGCGCATCGGCCATGCGCTCGTCGAGGATGTGCCCGTCCGCATCGATCACGAACCGGTAGCGGCCGAGCGCGTCGCCGATGGGCCGCGATGCCAGCAGTGACAGGTTGATGCCGCGCGTCGCGAACTGCTCGAGCATGTCCAGCAGGGCGCCCGGGTGGTCGTCGGGCAGTTCGACGATGAGGGATGTCTTGTCGGCGCCGGTCTGCGGGGGCGGCGCCACGGCGCGGCCGACGAGCACGAACCGGGTGACCGCGTTGGCGTTGTCGCCGATGTGCTCGGCCAGCACCTCGAGGTCGTGGTACTCGACCACGCCCGGCGCGGCGATCGCGGCATCCGCATCGCTCGTCCCGTCGATCAGCCCGACGGCGCTGGCGACGTTGCTCGCCGCGGGAATGTGCGCATGCTCCGGCAGGTGGGCGCTCAGCCACTGCAGGCACTGCGCGTACGCGACCGGGTGCGCCGAGATGAGCGAGACGCCCTCGAGGGTCGCTCCCGGGCGTGCCACGAGCACGAAGTTGACCGGCACGAGGTACTCGCCGACGATGCGCAGCCCGCTGATCGTGGCCAGAGCGTCCTGCGCGGTCGAGACACCGCCGTCGACGGAGTTCTCGATGGCGATCATCGCGGCATCCGACCGCCCTTCGACGACGTCGGCGAGCGCCTCGCCCACGTTGTGGACGGGATGCCACTCCTGGCCGCGCGCCTCGGGCACCTGTGCCAGCGCCGCTTCGGTGAAGGTGCCGGCCGGCCCCAGGAAGCTGTAGCGGCGACGGACGGATGCCTCGGGCTCTGCGGTCACGCCGTTCAGCCTAGCGAGCCCGCCACGGCGGCGGTGCGCGGCACCCCCTGCTCACGCCCCTGCTCCGTTCACTTGCCGCGTTCTGCGGTCACCACCCGTGAAACGCGGCAAGCGAACCGGGGCGCGAGCTCGAACCGGGGGCGCACGAGCGGTGCGCGAGAGACGCGAGGGAGGCAGACTGGAGCAATGACGCGTGCAGGACAGCCAGCCGAGGCATCCGACCTCATCGACGTGGACGAGCTCATCGCGGCGTACTACGACCGCACGCCCGACCCCGCCGACCCCGCGCAGCGGGTGTCGTTCGGCACCAGCGGCCATCGCGGGTCGGCGCTCAGCGGCAGCTTCAACGAAGATCACATCCTCGCCACCACGCAGGCGATCGTCGACTACCGGCGCACGCAGGGCATCGAGGGCCCGCTGTTCCTCGGCCGCGACACGCACGCGCTGTCCCGCCCGGCCGAGCGCAGTGCGGTCGAGGTGCTGGTCGCCAACGGCGTCGACGTGCGGGTGGACTCCCGCGATTCGTGGGTGCCGACGCCGGCGCTGAGCCACGCGATCCTCGCCCACAACAGACAGCGATCGGATGCCGACCCCGGCCGGGCGGACGGCATCGTCGTGACCCCATCGCACAATCCGCCGCGGGACGGCGGCTTCAAGTACAACCCGCCGCACGGCGGACCGGCCGACACCGACGCGACCGGCTGGATCGCTGACCGTGCGAACGAGCTCATCGCGAACGGGCTCGCTGAGGTGCGGCGCACCCGGTTCGCCGACCTCGACGTCGATGCGCTCGGGCAGTACGACTTCCGTGAGCACTACGTCGCCGACCTGGTGAACATCATCGACGTCGAGGCGATCCGCACGGCCGGGGTGCGGATCGGCACCGACCCGCTCGGCGGTGCCTCGGTCGACTACTGGGCGCTCATCGGCGAGCGATACGGGCTCGACCTCACCGTCGTGAATCCCGATGTCGACCCGACCTGGCGGTTCATGACGCTCGATTGGGACGAGAAGATCCGCATGGACCCGTCGTCACCGTCGGCGATGGCGGGACTCATCGGCCGTCGCAACGAGTACGACATCCTCACCGGCAACGACGCCGACGCCGACCGGCACGGCATCGTCACCCCCGACGCGGGCCTGATGAACCCCAACCACTACCTCGCGGTGGCGATCGACTACCTGTGCACGCATCGCCCGCAGTGGCAGGCCGATGCGGCGATCGGCAAGACGCTCGTCTCGTCGATGATCATCGACCGTGTCGCCGGCGCGCTGGGGCGCCGCCTGCTCGAGGTGCCGGTCGGGTTCAAGTGGTTCGTGCCGGGACTGCTCGACGGCTCGGTCGTCTTCGGCGGCGAGGAGTCGGCCGGGGCGTCGTTCCTGCGGTTCGACGGCGGCGTGTGGACGACCGACAAGGACGGCATCCTGCTGTGCCTGCTCGCGGCCGAGATCCTCGCCGTCACCGGAAAGACTCCCTCGCAGCGGTACGCCGAGCTGGAGGCCGCGTTCGGCGCATCCGCATACGAGCGGGTGGATGCGCCCGCCACGCCCGCGCAGAAGGTGACGCTGGCGAAGCTGTCGCCTCATGCCGTCACAGCCACCGAACTGGCGGGCGATCCGATCACCGCGCAGCTGTCGCACGCACCGGGCAACGGCGCGGCGATCGGCGGCGTGAAGGTGCAGACCGCGCATGCATGGTTCGCCGCCCGGCCCTCGGGCACCGAGGACGTCTACAAGCTCTACGCCGAATCGCTGCGCGGCGAGCAGCATCTGCGCGAGGTGCAGGCCGAGGCCCGCGCCGTCGTGACCTCGGCCCTCGGCGGCTGACCCGCGCGGCTACCAGGCGACCGCGGCCTCGTCGAGATCGTCGGCCGGCGCGCACGCGAACGAGGGGCGGGAGTGCGGGGGTGCCCCTCTGTCTTTCGTCAAGCTTGGCGGCGAGATTCGCGGTCGGGTGTGGCAGGGTGCTGAGGGTGTCCGATGATGCGGTGACTCGTATCCCGTTCCGTCCGGTGCCTCGTGATTTCGAGGGGTTCCCGATGCCGGCGACGGTTCCGCCGGGGCTGCGCCTGGAGCTCAGTCGCTCGCGCGTCGTCGAAGGCAAGGAAGAAGAACTG
>NZ_JBKEAF010000127.1:0-1898 GCF_047971895.1 Microbacterium sp. | reverse complement strand
TGTCCATCCCGGTCCTCTCGTACTAAGGACAGCTCCTCTCAAATTTCCTACGCCCACGACGGATAGGGACCGAACTGTCTCACGACGTTCTGAACCCAGCTCGCGTACCGCTTTAATGGGCGAACAGCCCAACCCTTGGGACCGACTACAGCCCCAGGATGCGATGAGCCGACATCGAGGTGCCAAACCTCCCCGTCGATGTGGACTCTTGGGGGAGATAAGCCTGTTATCCCCAGGGTAGCTTTTATCCGTTGAGCGATGGCCCTTCCATGCGGAACCACCGGATCACTAAGCCCGACTTTCGTCCCTGCTCGACTTGTAGGTCTCGCAGTCAAGCTCCCTTATGCCTTTACACTCTTCGAATGATTTCCAACCATTCTGAGGGAACCTTTGGGCGCCTCCGTTACCTTTTAGGAGGCGACCGCCCCAGTCAAACTACCCACCTGACACTGTCTCCCACCTCGATAAGAGGTGCGGGTTAGAATTTCAATACAGCCAGGGTGGTATCCCACAGGCGCCTCCACCGAAGCTAGCGCTCCGGCTTCATAGGCTCCCACCTATTCTGTACAAACTATACCGAAATTCAATATCAAGCTGTAGTAAAGCTCCATGGGGTCTTTCCGTCCTGTCGCGGGTAACCTGCATCTTCACAGGTACTATAATTTCACCGAGTCTCTGGTTGAGACAGTGCCCAAATCGTTACACCTTTCGTGAGGGTCGGAACTTACCCGACAAGGAATTTCGCTACCTTAGGACCGTTATAGTTACGGCCGCCGTTTACTGGGGCTGCAATTCAGAGCTTCTCCTTACGGATAACCCCTCCTCTTAACCTTCCAGCACCGGGCAGGTGTCAGCCCCTATACTTCACCTTGCGGTTTCGCAGAGACCTGTGTTTTTGCTAAACAGTCGCTTGGGCCTTTTCACTGCGGCTCTCCTAGGCTTGCACCCAAGAAAGCACCCCTTCTCCCGAAGTTACGGGGTCATTTTGCCGAGTTCCTTAACCAGAGTTCTCTCGCTCACCTTAGGATTCTCTCCTCGCCTACCTGTGTCGGTTTGCGGTACGGGCACCATTTATCTCGCTAGAAGCTTTTCTTGGCAGTGTGGAATCAGGAACTTCGGTACTTAATTTCCCTCGCCATCACAGCTCAGCCTTATGATGAGCGGATTTGCCTACTCATCAGCCTAACTGCTTGGACGTGCATATCCAACAGCACGCTTACCCTATCCTCCTGCGTCCCTCCATCACTCACAAGATAATAGGTGGGACAGGAATATCAACCTGTTGTCCATCGCCTACGCTTTTCAGCCTCGGCTTAGGTCCCGACTAACCCTGAGCGGACGAGCCTTCCTCAGGAAACCTTAGGCATACGGTGGACAGGAGTCTCACCTGTCTTTCGCTACTCCTACCGGCATTCTCACTTCTAAGCACTCCACCAGTCCTTACGGTCTGACTTCACTGTCCTTTGAACGCTCCCCTACCACTGAGAAGTAAGTATCAATCCCCAGCTTCGGAGATATGTTTAGCCCCGGTACATTTTCGGCTCAGGGTCACTCGACTAGTGAGCTATTACGCACTATTTAAATGGTGGCTGCTTCTGAGCCAACATCCTAGTTGTCTGTGCAACCCCACATCCTTTACCACTTAACATATACTTTGGGACCTTAGCTGTTGATCTGGGCTGTTTCCCTTTCGACTACGGACCTTATCACTCGCAGTCTGACTCCCACGGATAAGTATTTGGCATTCGGAGTTTGACTGACTTCGGTAACCCGTTGGGGGCCCCTAGTCCAATGAGTGCTCTACCTCCTATACTCTCACTCGTGAGGCTAGCCCTAAAGCGATTTCGGGGAGAACCAGCTATGTCGAGGTACGATGGGAATGTCTCCGCTGCCCACAC
>NZ_JBKEAF010000033.1:0-6353 GCF_047971895.1 Microbacterium sp. | reverse complement strand
CTCGCGGGCGGCGGTGCCGATCCTGGTCGCGGACGAGGTGATGATGGACGCCGGTGTGCCCGACTTCCTCCCCGAGGAGGACGTGTCGGAGCGACTGGACGAGTTCAAGCGCTTTCTCGACGACATCGAGCCCGAGGACTTCGCGGGCCCCGACGACTGAACGGAGCACGAGCATGGCACGCATTCTCATCGTCGGAGGGCACGGCAAGGTCGCCCTCCTGCTGGCCCCGCAGTTGGTCGCCCGTGGCGACACGGTGACCTCTGTCATCCGCAATCCCGCCCACGAGGCAGAGGTCGCCGCGACGGGCGCCGCGCCTCTGGTCGCCGACGTGGAGCAGCTCGACACCGACCAGCTGACGAGCATCGTTGCAGGCAACGACGTCGTCGTCTGGTCGGCCGGTGCCGGCGGCGGCGACCCGCAGCGCACGTACGCGGTCGACCGCGACGCGGCGATCCGGTCGATGGATGCAGCCGCGGTCGCGCAGGTGCGCCGGTACGTCATGGTCTCTTACTTCGGCGCGAGGGCCGATCACGGGGTGCCGCCGGAGAGCTCGTTCTTCGCCTACGCCGAGGCCAAGGCCGCCGCCGATGCGCACCTGCGTGCCAGCGGGCTCGACTGGACGATCGTCGCGCCGAGTACGCTGACGCTCGATGCGCCGACGGGGCGCATCGACGTGCGCGCGGCGGAGTCCGCTGCGGTGCCGCGGGCGGACGTCGCATCCGTCATCGCTGCCGTGCTCGCCGACGACACGACCGTGCACCGCACGATCCGGTTCAATGCCGGTGAGGTGGCGATCGCGACGGCGATCGCCGACTGACGGGGTGACCCGCGCCGATCGATCACATGTGCCGTATGCGAAATGCGGCCGACGGACGCACACGATCGATCTGGCGCTTGCAGCTGATCTTCGTGTTCGTCACCGTTGCCATCGCGCAGGCGTTCACGTTGTTCGCCCCCGTGCAGCGCACGAGACCGTGCGGCACCATCCGCTACGCGCCGTGGAGTACCGCGAGCGGCGCAGAGCCCATGCTGGTCGGCGAGATAACGACCGTGCGTGGATCTTCGGGCTGGACGGCACGTGGCGCGCACTGCGTGCGTCGACCCGGCCGATCGGATGGAGCACCACGACCCTCCCCGACGCGACAGCCGCGAGCTACGCCCGAGAGGTCGACGCGCTCACCAAGGCGATCACCGCCCACCGCCGCGCCGAGGCCACCGTCACCGGCGGCGGCCGCACCAGCAGCAACAACGGCAAGGCCGCCGTCTGCGGCTGCGGGCGCAAGATACGAGCGAGCATCGCCGTCATCGACGCCGGCCCCATCCTCTGCGGCCTCTGCGGCAGCGAGTTCGAGCCCGAAGAAGAATAGGAGAAAATGACTAGTCCCCCTTGCGTTGTGCAGCAAGGGGGACTAGCATAGAATCATGACGAAGCGACAGAAGTACCGGGACGTGGCACGGTTCCTGCGGTCGGAGGACTGGGAGATTGCCCGCACACGCGGCAGTCACGAAATCTGGAAGTCCGCAGACGGCACCATGACGCTATCGGTCGTCCAGCACAGCGGAGAAGTCTCCGCGGGCATCGTGAAGCAGCTACAGGACGTGTTCCCCAACACGCCGAAGAACTGGAACTGAGAGGAAGCCACTATGAACGCCAAGACCCACACAGACGTTCGCGCTCTCGCCTACCTCGACGAAGACGGTTGGTGGACGATCAAGCTCCCCGACCTCACCAGCCCCGGCCCGAACGGCAAGACGATCACCGCGACCGGCAGCGCCACCACCTGGAGCAAGGTGCAGCGCTCCGCGGAACAGCTCGCGGCCGCCTGGCTCGACGTCGACGACAACGCCGTCTCCGTCACAGTCGACGTCGTGATCCCCGAGGACGTCGCCCAGCTCTGGAAGGACAGCAGCGCCGCCGAGGAAGCCGCGCGCGAACAGCAGGCCCGCGCTGCAGTCCTGCGCCGCGACGCCGTGCGCACCCTCCGCGACCAGGGCTACCCCGCCGACGCCGTGGCCGCCGCACTCGGCGTCAGCCGCCAGCGCATCGGCCAGCTCGAAAAAGCTCCCATGTCGGACACCCGCGAGAAGATCGCATCATGAGCGCCAACGAAGAGGGCCGGTAGGTTGCGATCGAGTCCGCCGGCGGTGTGCTGCTCACCGTCGGCGAACTCTGTGCCGCCGCCGCCACACAGCAGACGTATGCCGAGGGCAGTGACCGATGGGAACGTGTTGTCGCACACAAACGAGACGCACCCACGCGCGCCTGCGTCGAATCGACCGTGAGCGGCGTTCCGGTGGTCGATTCGACGCAGGCGAATCTTCAGCCGTGCGACGCTGTCACACGGTGAGGGGACGCTGCGCCGCGGTCTCGCCGGCGGCGAGGCGCTTCCCGGGGAGGTCGAGGAAGGTCAGGGCGACACCGGCGGCTGCCCACGTCGCGAGCACCAGCCACGAGAAGCTGGAATCGGCGTCGGGGAAGTACGACAGGTTGCGCAGCAGCGTCGCCGCCGCCCCCGGGGGCAGAAACTGACCGAACGCGCCCCACGGCGCGACGATGAACTCGACCGGGGTCGTGGCAGCCGACAGCGGATTGGCGACGAGCAGGATGAACGCGGCGCCGAGTCCAGCGCCCGCCGGTCCGATGAGGGCAGCGAGGCCCGTGATGGTGCTCGAGATCGCGGCGATCGCGAGGGCGATGGCTGAGGCGTTGAGCCAGTAGCTGCCCTGCAGCGCGCCGTAGAGTCCCTGAAGGATACCGGCGAGCACGATGCCCACGACGGGTGCATAGATCGCCAGTGCGACCACACGACGGACGCCGCCGGGCTTGACGAGCAGGGTGACCGCGATGCCGCCGATCATGCCGCCGAGGACCATCGGGAACATCGCGGCGGCGAGACCTGTGCCTCGGGGGTCGCTGTCGGCGAGCGGGACGATGTCGGTGACCTCGACGGTGACGGTCGGGATGCTGATCGGCTCGGCGGCTCCCTCGGGGATCTGCGGGGTCTGGCCGGCAATGACCGCCTGAATCACGGCCTGGATCTGGGTGGCGACACGTTCCTGCGTCGCGGCGAGGTTCTCTTCGATCGTGGCGTGGATCTGCGCGTCGATCTGCTGCTGCTGCGCGGTGGCGATGCCCTGCAGCATCTGCGCCACCGCCGCGCTGGCGGCCGAGGCTGTCAGGACCTCGGGTGCTTCGCCCTGCGCGACGGGCAGCACGATCGCGCCGTAGACCTCGCGCTGCTCGATCGCTTCGACAGCGGCATCCCGGTCGTCGTACTCAGTGAGGGCGATCGCGCCCTCGGACTGCTCGTCGATGGCGTCTGAGATCTGGTCGATCTGCTCCGGGGCGCCCACGATGCCGATGGGGAGATGCTGGGCGTCGGCGGTGACGGCGGGCCACGAGAACGCGAGCAGCACCGTGCCGACGACGAGTGAGGTGGCGATGGCGAGGATCGGGAGCCGCCACCAGGGGGTGACGTCGGTGTCGATCGGGGTGCTCATGGCGAGAACAGCTTCCTATATAAAACGAAGATTCGTTTTATATTGTGGACTTTCGGACTATTGTTGTCAACCGAGGGGGCGAGGGATGCCGAAGATCAGCGATGCGCGACGCGAGCAGCGCCGCGCCCAGATCATCGACGCTGCCCTGAGCTGCTTCACCCGCACCAGCTACCAGCGCACGACGATGGCTGACATCATCGCCGAGTCGGGCCTCTCGGCAGGCGCCATCTACGGCTACTACGCCAGCAAGCAGGAACTGCTGCTGGCGGTCGCCGAGACGATCCTCGGGGAGCGCAGGGCAGAACTCGTCGCGGCGACCGGTGAGGGCGATCTGTCCCCCGCCGGCATCGTCGCCACCATCGCGCGCGGAGTCCGTGTCACCGCACCGTTCCAGGTCCTGATCCAGGTGTGGGGCGAGGCGACCGTCGACCCGTCACTGCGCGAACTCGTCCACACCGTGCTCGGGCACCTGCGGTCGACGATCGGAGCCGCACTGGAGAACTGGGCGACGAGGCATCCCGAAGCGGTCGCACTGCCGCCGCAAGACTGGGCGCGGCGCGCGACCCCCGTCGTCATGGCGCTGCTTCCCGGCTTCATCGTTCAGTCGGCGCTCGTCGACGATTTCAATGCCGAGGCGTTCCTCACCGACATCGGGCTCGTGCTCCCCTGACCGCGGACCAGGCCCTCTTCGGGCACGGATGACATGAGGCGCGGCCGGCGCCTGTTCGTCAGCGGTGCAGGCGGGATCAGCCTTGCGTCCGCGTCCCACACGCGCGTGTCTTCCTCTGACCCGTGCTCGCCGGGCGATAAGGATGAGATGGCCTATCGGGTCGGTGACCAGCCGAGCGCGGGGGCGACGTGGGTCGCGAAGGATTCCACCACGCGCAGGTTGAACTCCACGCCCAACTGCGACGGGATCGTCAGCATCAGCGTGTCGGCCGCCTGCACCGCTGCGTCCCCCTTCAACTGCTCGACGAGCACATCCGGCTCGGCGGCGTAGGTCTTGCCGAAGGTGGAGCGGAAGCCGTCGATGTAGCCGACGCCGCCGCTCTCTTGCCTGCCGCCGAAGTACAGATGGTCCTCGGCGGTGACGAGTGGGAACACCGATCGCGAGACCGACGTACGCGGCTCGTCGGCGTGCCCGGCCTCGCGCCAGGCGGCGCGGAACGCGTCGAGCTGCTCGGCCTGCAGCAGGTCGAAGGGGATACCGCGGTCCTCGGTGAGCAGCGTCGACGACATGAGATTCACGCCGACGCGCCCGGCCCACTCGGCGGTGTCACGGCTGCCCGCACCCCACCAGATGCGCGAGCGCAGACCGGGGGAGTGCGGCTCGATGCGCTGCATCCCCCCGCTCCCCGAGCCTGTCGAGGGGCCGCCGCCGAAGGGGCTCGAGGCATCCCGTTCCGCCAGACCCTCGCCCTCGATCGCCCGCAGGAACAGGTCGAAGTGCTTCCGGGCGATGTCGGCACCGCGCGGGTCGTCCGAGCCGGTGTAGCCGAAGGCCTCGTAGCCGCGCACGACGGTCTCGGGCGACCCGCGACTCACGCCCAGCGCGATGCGGCCGTCGCTGATCAGGTCGACGGCTGCCGCCTCCTCCGCGAGGTACAGCGGGTTCTCGTAGCGCATGTCGATGACGCCGGTGCCCATCTCGATGCGCTCCGTGCGGGCCGCGATCGCGGCGAGCAGCGGCATCGGCGACGACTGCTGCCGGGCGAAGTGGTGCACGCGGAAGTAGACGCCGTTGACGCCGAGGTCGTCCATGCCCTGGGCGAGGTCGATCGCCTGGTGCATCGAGTCGGCCGCCGAGAGCGTGCGGCCCCCGCCGAGGGGGCCGTAGTGGCCGAACGAGAGGGTTCCGAAACGCTGCATGTCGAGTGCAACGGTACGCCCCAGGGGTCCATTCCAGCGAATGGATGCCTGAGGCCCGTGCCGAGCGATCATCTGCAGATCAGCGGCAGCGCAGGGGTTCACAGCCATGCCTGTTGCCATCACCGTCCGCAACGTGGCCGCTCGCTCACGGCCTTGCCTGCCCGCATCGGCACTGGACCGGTGTGGCGAAGGATACCCGCGACCCCGCTGTCGTCGATGGCGATCGCGCGATGTATCGGGTCGCCTCCGAGGCGCTCGCCGCGCTGGACGACGACGTCTGCGGCCGCGTGGCGTTCCTGAATCGATACGACAGCCTGCTGTTCGACCGGATGCCACGGTCGACCACGCGCAGGACTTCTGCGTGTCGACGCCGTGCACGAGTTCCTCCCGCTCGAACCGGAGGAGCATGAACATGATCCGTGGCGAGTTGTCCGATCTCGCTCAGTCGCTCGGTGTCGAGGTCAGCGGCCGAGGAGCCTGACGATCGGACTGCTGGTCACCGGGCCCGTCTGGTCGCCCACGACATAGCGGAACGACGCCGTGCCGAACAGATCCAACCCTCGTGGTGAGAGCATGGGCGTCGCCGTGCCGTCGGCTGCGACCACCACGGTCGTCACGATTCGATCTCCGATGCGCACCTGGATCGTCGCGCCGGGTGCGCCGATCAGGGTCACCTCGATGTCCACCAGCCCGTCGGTCTCGAACCAGTGGCCACGGCTCGCGGCGATCGTGGGCGCACCCTCGGGGAGTACCGCCGGCGGGTCGGTGGTGTCGTCGGGGTTGGTGGTGTCGTCGGGGTTGGTGGTGTCGTCTGGGTTGGTGGTGTCGTCGGGGTTGGTGCCGTCGCCGGGGTCGGTGGTCTCGCCGGGGTCTGTGCCGTCGCCCGGGCCCACGGCCGGGGGGACGACAGCCGGGGGCTTCTCGCCCGGTGTCGGCGGGGTAGTCGGCGTGACCTCCTCGCGCGGTGCGGGAGCGGGCGGCG
>NZ_JBKEAF010000057.1:0-27457 GCF_047971895.1 Microbacterium sp. | reverse complement strand
GAACATGCGCTTCTCTTCGCCCGAGGGATCGTCGGCCAGCAGTGACCGGACGCGGTCGGCCAGTTCGGTGCGCTTCTCGTTCATGGCACTCGTCCCAGCGACGGGCAGAGCGCGGCGGTCTCCGGCGCGAGCGAGATCGCCGGGGCGGTTACGCGCGAGGTTCCCACAAACGGAACATTACTCCCGAGCGTCTACGGGCTCGGGAGGGACGAGCCAGAGGTCGACCCGAGGCTGCTCGACGGCATGCGTCTCGCTCAGGCCGGTGCTGAGCGGCTGCCGCTGCTCACCTCGGATACGACGCTGCTCGCCCTCGATGAATCGTGGATTCTCGACGCGCGCGTGTGAGGCAGGGCGTTCCACACAAACCGCTGATCTCACGGAACGCGTGCGGGGCCGTACGGTGGAGGCGAGAAGGTGAGACACATGCCCCACACCCTGGACGACGACCTCGACGACGTCGACACGCTGCTCGCCGAGACGCAGCGCTACGCTGCGCGGGTGCTGGCCGACCTGCCCGATCGCCCCGCCGTCGCGGTCGCCGACGACCCGGAGCCCGCAGGGCTGCCCGACACGGGCGCCGGTGCTCGCGCCGCACTGACCACGTTCGCCGAACGCTGGGCGCCCGGCTTCTCAGGCGGGGCAGGGCCGCGCTACTTCGGCTTCGTCACCGGCGGCGTCACCCCCGCGGCGCTTGCGGGCGACTGGCTGACCGGTGTCTTCGACCAGAACGCTGTCGCCGCGGTCGGGTCGAGCGCGGCGGCGCTCGAACGCGAGACCGTCGCCTGGATCGGCGACCTGCTCGGCCTCGACGGCTTCACCGGGTCGTTCGTCACCGGCGCGACGATGTCGAATTTCGTCGGGCTCGCCATCGGGCGGGACTGGTTCGGCGAGCAGCACGGCGTCTCGGTCGCAGAAGAAGGGATGCCGCGGCCCGCCCGTGTGCTGTCGGGTGCCGCGCACGCGAGCATCAGCAAGGCGCTGGCGATGCTCGGGATGGGCCGCTCGGCGCTCGTCTCCCTGCCCACGCTGCCCGGCCGCGAAGCGGTCGATGTCGCGGCGCTCGAGCGCGAGCTCGCGCAAGGCCCCGCGATCGTGGTCGCCAATGCCGGCACGGTCAACACCGTCGACTTCGACGATCTGCGCGTGATCGCCGACCTCAAGGAGCGCTACGACTTCTGGCTGCACGTCGATGCGGCGTTCGGCGGATTCGCCGCGGCATCCACCTCTTTCTCCGCACTGCTCGACGGGTGGGCCGAGGCCGACTCGGTGTGCGTCGACCTGCACAAGTGGCTCAATGTGCCGTACGACGCGGCCGTGCAGTTCACGCGGCATCGCGATCTGCAGTTGAAGGTGTTCGCGAACGCGTCGGCGTATCTCGGCGGTGTGGGCGAGGTGCCCGACTTCATGCATCTCACGCCCGAGAACTCGCGGCGGCTGCGCGCGCTCGCGGCGTGGTTCACGCTCGCCGCCTACGGGCGCGAAGGGTGCCGCGAGATCGTCGAACGCAATGTCGCGTGCGCACGGGAGCTGGAGGCGCGGCTCGATGCGAGCCCCCGCTGGCGGCTGCTCGCTCCGGTGCGGCTCAACGTCGTGTGCTTCACGCTCGCCGACGACCCGACGCCGGAGCGCGTCGACGAGGTCGTCGCCGCGCTCGCCGCATCGGGGGAGGGCTTCGTGAGCAAGACGGTGTACGACGGGGTGCCGGCGCTGCGGGCGGCGTTCAGCAACTGGCGCACGACGCCCGCCGACGTCGACCGTGTGGCCTCGGCCCTCGGAGCATAGGCGATCGCCTGCGGCGTCGTGTGGGCTCAGGCACTGCCGCCGAGGCCGCCGCTGAGCCGTCCATGGAATGCCGCGGTGTAGTCGTTCATGCCCTCGAGGGTGACGGTGGTGCCGCGATGCTCGTACTTGGTGACGATGGCGTCGAGTGCGGCGACGGTGGAGGCATCCCAGATGTGAGACTGGCTCATATCGATGACGACCCGGTCCGGGTCGTCGGCGTATTCGAACTGGGTGGTCAGGTCGTTGCTCGACGCCCAGAACAGCTCCCCGTTGACGGTGTAGCGGGCGACGCCGTCGGCAACGGCGCGTATCACGGTGACGAAGTGCGCGACGCGACGGGCGAACAGCACCATCGCGACGAGCACCCCGGCGATCACTCCGATCGCGAGGTTGCTGGTCCACACCGTGACCACGACGGTGATGACCATGACGGCGGTTTCGCTCTTGGGCAGCCGCGTGAGGGTCGATGGAGCGATGCTGTGCCAGTCGAACGTGGCGACCGACACCATGATCATGACGGCCACGAGTGCCGCCATGGGGATGATCGCAACCACGTCGCCGAGCACGAGCACCAGCACGAGCAGGAAGGCTCCGGCGAGGAACGTCGAGATGCGGGTGCGGGCACCCGACGCCTTCACGTTGATCATCGTCTGGCCGATCATCGCGCAGCCGCCCATGCCGCCGAACGCGCCCGAGAGCATGTTCGCGATGCCCTGGCCGAACGCCTCGCGCCCCTTGTGGGAGTGCGTGTCGGTGATGTCGTCGACGAGCTTGGCGGTCATGAGAGATTCGAGCAGGCCGACCACGGCCACTCCGGCCGCGAACGGCGCGATGATCTGCAGTGTCTCGAACGTGAGCGGCACGTTCGGGATGAACAGCTCGGGCAGATTCTGCGGCAGCTCGCCCTCGCCGCCTACATTGGGCACGCTGATGCCGAACACGACGACCGCACCGGTCAGCAGGATGATCGCCACCAGCGGTGCGGGCACGATGCGCGTGAGCCGTGGCATGAGGTACAGGATGAGCAGCCCCACCACGACGAGCGGATAGACCATCCACGGCACGCCGATCAGCTGCGGCACCTGTGCGACGAAGATGAGGATCGCCAGCGCGTTCACGAAGCCGACCATGACGCTGCGGGGGATGAAGCGCATGAGCTTCGCCACGCCGAACACCGCGAGCAGTACCTGGATCAGCCCGCCCAGCAGCACCGTCGCAATGAGGTAGTCCATGCCGTACTCGCGGGCGACCGGTGCCACCACGAGTGCGATCGCACCGGTCGCGGCGGTGATCATCGCCGGCCGGCCGCCCAGGAAGGCGATCGCGACCGCCATGACGAACGAAGAGAACAGGCCGACCCGCGGGTCGACGCCCGCGATGATCGAGAACGCGATCGCCTCGGGAATGAGCGCGATCGCGACGACGAGCCCGGCGAGCACCTCCCGCGTGAGCAGCCGCGGGCTGCGCAGCGCCTGCAGCACGGTCGGTTCGATGCGGTAGCGCGACGGGCGGTCCGCGGACGGGGTGATGGCAGTCACGAGACACTCCTGGCCGGAGGAAAGAGGAGGTGGATGCTGCGCAGCACGCGCGGGCGCATCCACCCTACCCGCGGGGTCACGCGACGAGCGCGGATTCGTGTGCCGGGGCGCGAGAAGGGCGAGCTCGGCGCGGAAGCCCGTCGCACCCGCGGCGCGCGGTGCATGCGGGTCACCCAGAACGTGTCGGCGACGTGCGAGATCTCGCCGAGCAGCTGCGTCAAGGTCGACGGCACGTGGACGCCGCACGGTCATGCAGTGGTGATCCGCCCGCGGGCGTATGTTGAGGATAGGCGGTCGCAGTCGACCCGTCGGCACCCGAAACTGGAGGTCTTCATGGCACTCGTCCCCGGCAACACTCTCATCACGGCGACACCCGAAGAAGGTCGCGAACTGGCCATCATGCTCGCGCGCAAGACGATCGGCGCGATCCAGCCGGACGCGCAGGTTCGTCAGGACCTCCGCCCCGCCTACGCGACGGACGCCGACTCGCTCACCGCAGCAGGGCACGTGGTCGCCATCGAGTTCGCCACGATCGCCGCGGCGAACGACTACTGGCGCGGCTGAGCCCACCGTCCGATCCCCCGGCTCACGCTCGCGCGTGCCGCAGCCTGCAGGGCGTAGGCACCCAGCAGATCGACGAGCACGGCGTCACGTGTGCCGAGCGGCACAGCCGCTGAACCGCGGCAGGCCGGGTGCGATACGGTGAAGATCCCGACCGCGAGGAGCACCATGACCACCGACACACCCGCCTTCGGCCGGCTCGGATTCTGGCGCGGGGGTGGGCTGCTGACCCCCGATCTGGCCGCCGCCGCGGAGCGCCTCGGGTACGGCGCGGTGTGGATAGGAGGGTCGCCCGCTGCCGATCTGGCCATCGCCGAGACCGTTCTCGACGCCACCGAGCAGGTGACGGTCGCCACCGGCATCGTCAACATCTGGACGGCGCCCGCCGTCGAGGTCGCCGCGTCGTTCCACCGCCTCGAGCGCACCCACCCCGGCCGGTTCGTGCTGGGCATCGGCATCGGCCACCCCGAGGCACAGGGCGCCGTCTACGAGAAGCCGTACGCCGCCCTCGTCGCCTACCTCGACACACTCGACGCCGAGGGCGTTCCGGCCGCGCGACGCGTGATCTCGGCGCTCGGTCCGCGCACGCTGCGGTTGGCGGCCGAGCGCTCCGCCGGCACGCACCCGTATCTGACGACACCCGCGCACACGCGGTTCGCACGCGACGTGGTCGGCGAGGGCGTGCTCGTCGCGCCCGAGCAGCGACTCGTGCCCGAGACGGATGCCGTGGCCGCCCGCGCCACGGGGCGCCAGTTCCTCGAGCGCTACCTCGGGCTGACGAACTACCGCCGCACGCTTGAGCGCCACGGCTTCACCGCCGCCGACCTCGACGACGGCGCCACAGACGCGGCGGTCGACGCACTCGCGCCGCACGGTGCACCCGCCGCTCTCGCCGACGTCGTGCGCGCCCAGTGGGACGCCGGCGCCGACCATGTCTGCGTGCAGTTCCTGCCGGCCCGCGAAGATCCGGTGCCCGCGCTCACCGCGCTGACAGGCGAGCTCGGTCTGGGCTGAGCGTTCACAGCACGGCGTACGGTGGAGGCATGGCATCCCCCTTCGCCTCCCTCGACGACTACATCGCCCTGCCCCGCATCGAAGCGCTCGCCCTCTCGCCCGACGGCCGCCGTGTCGTGCTGACCGTCGCGACGCTGAAGTCCGACAAGACCGCGTACGAGCGTGCGCTGTGGGAGGTGCCTGCCGACGGCACGGGAACGCCCCGGCGACTCACCCGCTCGGCCAAGGGCGAGGCCGGCGCCGCCTTTCTCGGCAACGGCGACGTCGTCTTCGTCAGTGCGCGGCCCGACGCCGAAGCCGATGAGGACGACGAGTCCGGCCAGCTGTGGGTGCTGCCCGCGGGCGGCGGCGAGGCCCGTGCGGTGACCCGGCTCGCCGGGGGTGTGTCGGGCATCGCGGCGACGGCCGCGGCATCCGATCGCCTGATCCTCTCGGCAGACCTGCTGCCGGCCGCCGACGACATCGAGTCCGATGCGAAGCTGCGCGCCGCCCGCAAGAAGCTCAAGGTGTCGGCGATCCTGCACGAGACCTACCCGGTGCGGTTCTGGGACCACGACCTCGGCCCCGCCGAGCCGCACCTGCTCGCGCTCGACCTCGGCGACCTGGCCGACACGATCGCGGCAGTCGTGACAGAGGACGCTGCGGATGAGGGTGCGGTCACGCCCTACCCGACGAGCCTTCCCCGCCCGCGCGACCTGACGCCGAACCCCGGTCGGTCCGCCGACATCGCCGGGGCTGCGCTCACCCCGGACGGCGGCACGCTCGTCGCGTCGATGCGGGTGCCCGAGGGGCGCGACGCGCGCGACGCGCTGGTGGCGTTCGACGTCGAGACCGGTGCGCGCACGATGCTGTTCGACGAGCGCAGCACGTACTTCGAGTCGCCGGCGATCAGCCACGACGGCACCCTCATCGCCTACGGCCGGTCGGGATTCGGCTCACCGGAGGGCCCCGCCGACCAGGAGCTGTGGGTGGCGGGCATCGACGGGTCGAACCCGCGGCGCGTCGACGAGGGCTGGGACCGGTGGCCCACCAGCATCCAATTCGACGCCGACGACTCGGCACTCATCGTGACCGCCGACCAGGACGGCCGCGGCCCGGTGTTCCGGGTGCCGCTCGCCGGGGGAGCTGTCGCGCAGCTCACGCACGACGACTTCACCTACACCGACGTGCGCGTGGACCGCGGCACGGGCGCACTGCTCGCGCTGCGCTCGTCGTGGACGGTGCCGGCGCACCCGGTGCGCATCGGCCGCGACGGCACGGTGACGCCGATCGTCAGCCCGGTCGCGCTGCCCGAGACGCCCGGCACGATCACCGAGGTCGACACGACCGCGGCCGACGGCACCCGTGTGCGCGGGTGGCTGCTGCTTCCCGAGGGTGCGTCGGCGGCGCATCCGGCGCCGCTGCTGCTGTGGATCCACGGTGGACCGCTGAACTCGTGGAACGCGTGGAGCTGGCGGTGGAACCCGAGCCTCGCCGTCGCCCGGGGGTATGCCGTGCTGCTACCCGACCCCGCACTGTCGACCGGGTACGGACTGGCGTTCATCGCCCGGGGCTGGAACAGCTGGGGCGGCCCGCCGTACACCGACCTCATGTCCATCACCGACGCCGTGGTGGCGCGCGACGACATCGACGAGACGAAGACCGCGGCGATGGGCGGGTCGTTCGGCGGCTACATGGCGAACTGGGTCGCCGGCCACACCGACCGGTTCCGCGCCATCGTCACGCACGCCAGCCTGTGGGCGCTCGACCAGTTCGCCGGCACCACCGACAGCTCGTCCTACTGGCAGCGCATCTTCACGCCGGAGGGCATGGTCGAGAACGATCCGCACCGGTTCGTTGGCGACATCCGCTCGCCCCTGCTGGTGATCCACGGCGACCGCGACTACCGGGTGCCGATCGGCGAGAGCCTGCGGCTGTGGTCCGAGCTGAACGAGCACTTCGGCGCCGACGACGGCACGAGCCCGCACCGGTTCCTGTACTTCCCCGACGAGAACCATTGGGTGCTGAAGCCCCAGCACGCCGTGGTCTGGTACGAGACCGTGTTCGGGTTCCTCGGCGAGCACCTGCACGGCACCGCGTGGGAGCGCCCCGACGTGCTCGGCTGATCGCGCGGGGGCTCATGCACTGGGGCTTCGCGCAGATCTACTTCCAGCGATACCACCGCTCGATGCGGCTCGGCGAGGACCCGACGATCACGTTCCCGAGAACCGAACGGCCGGGGCTGATCATCGTGTTCGCGTTGACGACGACCATGAGCCGTTGACGATCAGCCCTGATGGTTCTCGCGCTGCCAGTTGCCGAAGTGGATCGGCAGGGCCAGTGCGAGGCAGATTGCCAGCAGGCCGCCGACGAAGACGAGGCCCTGCAGGATCGGCAGCGAGAACGAGATTCCCATGGCAATGATGCCGCCCACGAACAGGATCATGGCGATCACGAACATCATGTGGAACCTCCCGGAGCTGTGGCGTGACCAGCCTATCGGGTCTCGCACGACGGATCGACATCCGCCGGGAACGCTCGCCGTACTTCCCCGGCGCATCGCGGTGCTCACCCCGCTGATGGACCTGCGTGGCACGCAGAATCGTCCACGGCACGTCAGAGGCGGCGAAGGTCTCCTCCTGTGCGAGCGTGGCGGCGTAGTACGCGTGTGGGTTGTGGTCGATCCCGACGACGGACAGCAGCACGATGTGCCTCACGCCGGTGCGGGCCGCCGCGTGCACCAGGGTGCCGCTGGCGAGCACGACGACGTCGTGGCCGGCCGCCTGCGCTGCCGCGGCCGTGAGCGTTCCGACGAGTCCGGTGCCCCCCGGCGACGGCGATCTTCACGTGTTCTCCGCCGCCGACCCCGGATCAGAGCCGGGCGCCGTCGTCGTCCGGGTCGTCGAGCGTGCCCAGACGCCCGCCGCGCCATGACTCGTAGGCGATCATCCAGCCGAGCGCGATGAGCACGGCCAGCAGCAGCCCGAGCGGGACGTTCTGCAGCACCTGCCCGACGATCACGCCGAGCACGAGAAGGATGACGGTGCCGGCGATCCAGCCGATGCGGCCGCGCGGCCAGCCCGTGCCCGAGGAAGAGGTCATGACTCCAGCGTAGGCGTCCTCAGCGATCGCGGTGGTCTTCGACGTGCAGTCGCGGACCCCGTCGCGGCTCGCGCACCCCGCTGGCGCCGATCAGCCGGATCACCCGCTGGCGGTGGCCAGGCCACAGAGCGAGCAGCTGCAGCATCCCATCGTCATCCGTGCGCGCGCCCGCCAGCGCATACCCGACCTCGTGCGCGAGATGGAAGTCACCGACGCTCACCGCATCGGCGTCGCCGCGCGCCCGGATGCGGGTCTCGGCCGCAGTCCACGGGCCGATGCCGCGCATAGCGGTCAGCACCCGGTCGCAGTCCTCGCCACAGGCGGCCGCGGTGACCGCGCGGGCGATGCTGCCGCCGCGGCGGGCGACCTCGACGATCGTGCGGGCCTGCGGCGGCTCGAGCCCGGCGCGGTGCCACGACCACGACGGCACCCGCTGCCAGCCGTCGATCGCCGGTGGGGCGAACAGGGGCTTCGGCGTGGGGCCGGGCGCGCGCTCGCCGTGCCGTGACACGAGGCGCCGCCAGGCGCCGAACGCCTGCGGGCCGGTCACCTTCTGCTCCATGATCGCGCCGGCCAGCGCATCGAAGACGAGGTCGGTGCGGCCCAGCCGCAGGCCGGGGTGACGGCGGTGCGCGTCGGCGATGAGTGGATGCCGCGCCGCATCGAACCCGGTGGCATCGTCGTGTGCGCCGCACAGTGCCGGCACCTGCGCGATCGCCCAGTCGGCCCCCGGCCCCCAGGCCGCGGCGCGGATGGCGCCGGGCGCCGTCTCGCGCAGGGCGAGGGTAGCGACGCCCTCGGGTGTGCGGCTCGCGCGCCAGATCACGCCGCCGTGTACGGCCATCGTCGGGTCGCCCGCACCGCGGCGCTGCACCAGCACCGTGCGCCGCAGGTCGAGCGGGTGCCGTGGCCGGTATACGGTCTCGAGGAGTGGCGTGCTGCGCGCAGCATCCATACCCGTGGCGTTCCTCCCTGCCGCCACCGCCCTCATGCGCCCACCCTACGCAGGCCCGCCGACACGGCGGCTACCGGTGACGGGCTCGCCGCCGCCGGCGCAGACATCGAGTCGTCGCGTAGGGCGGGTGTCTCGCGCGCGGGCTGTGCATGTGCGACGACCGAACGGGTGTGGGGCGGCGCCGGGGGCGAGGTGCCGCCCGCGAAAACTCAGAAGCGGTCGGGTGAGGGGGTGCCGTGCCCGTAGCGGATGTTGACGTCGGCGTGCCGGTCGAAGCGGTAGCCGACCCCGCGCACCGTGCGCACGATGTCTTCGTACCGCCCGAGCTTGGCCCGCAGCCGTCGCACGTGCACGTCGATCGTGCGCTCGCCGGGGGCGTCGTGCGCCGGCGCGCCCTGCCACAGCGACGACACCAGCTCGCTGCGTTCGATTGTGCTGCCCTCGCGCAGCACGAGGTACTGCAGCAGCTCGAACTCCTTGAACGTGAACGCCGCCGACTCGCCGTCGATCAGCACGCGCGTGCGCGAGCTGTCGACGACGACGCCGCCGGCGACGAAGTCGTCGTCGTCGGGGTCGGGCTGGGTGCGCGCGATGGCGCTCGGCTCGTGCAGCGCGAGCCGCACGACGTCCACGTCGCGGCCGCCGGCTCCCACGGGCGAGAGGGCCACGGTGGCGTAGGTCTCGGCGTCGGGCGCGAGGTCGGCGAGGGTGCGGCGCAGGGCGTCGACGAGAACCCCGAGACTGACGCCGGATGCTGCGGCCTTCTGCTCGTCGATGCCCACGTACAGGGCGAAACCACGCGGCTCGGTGCCGGCCGGCAGGGCACGGGTCGGTGCGGCAGGCGCCGCCGGGGCGGGCGCCGGGGCCGCCGGCGGCGGGTTCAGCGGGCGCAGCGTGGGGCGTCGGGCCGGAGTGCGGGTGGTGGGACGTTCGAGCAGAGCGGTGGTCGACATGGGAGTGTCCTCGAGGAGAGTGAGCCCTTGATCGGGTTCGGGTGTGTGTCGTATCGCGGTCCGTTGTGAGACCGGGTGCACAGCAGCCGTCACACGCAGTGCGGTGCTGGGGGGCTCAGCGCAGGCGGAGAAGATCGGAGGCGAGCTGCGCGAGCCGGGCGGGGGTCACCGATTCAGCGGCACATTCGACAACACATGACAACGCGGCCGGCCATCATGGTGCCGGCAGTCCCGTTCGCCTCCCGGGCGGACAGAGAGCGTGCGTTGTTCGTCATGTCGCTGATTATGTCGGAATGCGTCCGATCGCGTCAAATCGCACGGCTCGACGGCCCCGCTCATTGCGAAAAGTGACAGATTGCTCAATCTCGCGGCAATCGGCCCGCGGCATCCTCGGGCCGCCTACGGTAGGCCGCATGACGTCACTCGAGTTCTCCCATGAACCGGATGCCTCGCGCTGGGCGCTGCGCAAGGGGAATCAGCTCGTGAGCGTGCTGGACTATCGCGACGACGGCACGACCGTCGCGATGGTGCGCTCGTACACGGTGCCCGGTTTCCGTGGCCACGGCTACGCGGCGGAGGTGGTCGGCGGTGCGGTGGCCGAGCTCGAAGCCCGCGGCGACCGCGTGGTGCAGCCGGTGTGCTGGTACGTTGCCGACTGGTTCGACGCGCATCCCGAGCGGGCCGGCATCCTGAAGCAGCGTCGCTAGCTTCTGCACTACTCTGCGTCCATGGGATTCACTGCGGCTTTCGAGTCGGTCTTCACGGTCGTGGCTGTGGTGTTCGAGGCGCTGGGTGCGCTCGCGATGTGCATCGGGTTCGTCGTCGCGGTCGTCCTCGGCATCCGTGCGCTGCGCCGCGGCGAGGGCGGGTCTGCATCGTTCCAGGTGCTGCGCACGACGCTCGGATCGGCCATCCTCCTGGGTCTGGAAGTGCTGGTGGCCGCCGACCTCATCCGCACGATCACCTCGCAGCCCTCGCTCGAGGAGGCGGCGATCCTGGGCCTGATCGTGCTGATCCGCACCGTGCTGTCGATCTCGATCCAGATCGAGATCGAGGGCGTGCTGCCGTGGCGCCGTGCCCTGCTGACCAGCGGCGGTCAGCTGCTCGGCGAGGCAGTCGGGCGGGATCGGGATGCCGCCCGCGCGGCGCGCGACGCGCAGACGACATAGCCGCAGCATCCACCCTCGTGTCAACCCTTGTGCACTCGCCCCCGTGGACTGCGCATGCTCGGAGGGACGAGACAGGAGTGCGCCAGGTCGCACACGGGCGACGAGTTCGAGCAGCTGGGCATCGACTATCCGGATCGCGAGGACGATGACCTCATCCAGCGCCCTGTGGGCGATGCCGACCGCCACGGCGGCGACCGCGACGCGCTCGCCGTCGGCGTGGCGCAGCGGTGGGGCTGAGCATCGGCTGTGGCGATACCCAGGACCTGCCCGCGATGGCGCAGAACAACGCGACCGTCGCCGGCATCGAACGGGTGCTGTTCCTCATCGGTCTGTCGGTGTTCACGGCCACGAGCGCCGTGTGCGCCCTGGCGCCGGACTCGACCGTGCTGCTGGTCGGCCGGCTCGTGCAGGGTGTGGCCGCAGGCATCCAGATGCCGCAGGAAGACGCGTCGCTGATCCCCGGGGTGCCGCCCGAGCGGTGTCGGAGGTCGCGCCTACCGTGGAGTCATGCGCATTCTGCACACCTCCGACTGGCACATCGGGCGGACGTTCCACGGCCACCAGACCCTGAACGCCCTGGCCGACGTGCTCGCGGTGCTGGTCGCGCAGGTGCGCTCGCACCGGGTGGACGTCGTGGTCGTCGCCGGTGACGTCTTCGACTCGTCGACGCCTGCTGCCGGGTGCTACACGCTGCTCACCGACACGCTCGTCGCGCTGCGCGAGACCGGGGCCACCGTCATCGTCACGAGCGGGAACCACGATTCGGCGGCCCGGCTCGGCTTCCAGGCGAAGCTGCTGCGCGACGGCATCCACATCCTCACCGATCCGCTCGCGATCGGCACCCCGATCACGGTGGCCGATGCGCACGGACCGGTGCACTTCTACGGCATCCCGTTCCTCGAGCCGACGCTCGTGCGGCACCTGTGGGAGGGGCTGGAGACACGCACGCAGGCGCAGACCCTCGCGCATGCGATGGAGCTGGTGCGGTCGGATGCCGCGGCCCGCCGCGCCGACGACGGCACCGCGCGCACCGTGGCGATCGCGCACTGCTTCGCCGCAGGTGTGGCGGCGACGCCGCACCTGGAACGCGACATCCAGCAGGGCGGGCTCGACGTCGTGCCGCTGTCGACGTTCAACGGCGTCGACTACATGGCGCTCGGTCACATCCACGGGCGCAGTCGGCTCAGCGACACCGTGCGGTACGCCGGCGCGCCCCTGCACTACAGCTTCGGCGAGGGCGACAAGCCGCGTGGCTCATGGCTGATCGACCTGGACGACGCCGGGTTCGCCGCGGCGCAGTGGCTCGATCTGCCGGTGCCCCGCCCGCTGGTCACGCTGCGGGGAGCGCTCGACGAACTGCTGACGGACGAGAGGTTCGCCGCGGTCGAGGCCGCGTGGGTACGTGCCGAATACACCGACACCGCGCAGCAGGTCGACGTCATGCGCCGGCTGCAGCAGCGCTTCCCGCACTGCGCCGAGGTGCGGCATGCGCCGGCCGTACGCGCGGTCGACGACGGTGAGACGTTCGCCGGTCGCGTGCGCGCCGCCCGCGACGACGCTGCGCTCGTCGACGCGTTCCTCGTGCATGTGCGCAACGGGGAGGGGGTCACGGCCGCCGAGGCAGAGCTCGTGCGCGAGGTGATCGGCGACAGGGTCGCGGCGAAGGCGATGGCGTGAAGCTGCATCGCCTCGAGATCGAGGGGTTCGGGCCGTTCCTCGAACGCCAGCGAGTGGACTTCGATGCGTTCGACGCCGACGGCATCTTCCTCATCACCGGGCGCACCGGTGCGGGCAAGTCGAGCATCCTCGACGGGGTGTGCTTTGCGCTGTACGGAAGCGTGCCGCGGTACGAGGGCACCGAGAAGCGGCTGCGCAGCGACCATTGCGCGCCCGACGACCCGACCGAGGTGCAGCTCGAGTTCACCGTCGGCGACGCGCGCTGGCGGGTCACGCGTGCACCCGAGCACGAACGCCCCAAGGCCCGCGGCACGGGGCTCACGACGGTGCCGCACGCCGCGCGACTCGACGAGCTCGTCGGTGGGGAGTGGATCGGCCGCGCGGCCAAGCCTCGCGAGGTGGCGCTGCTGCTCGACGAGATCGTGGGGCTCAGCCAGCAGCAGTTCCTGCAGGTGATCCTGCTCGCGCAGAACCGTTTCGCGCAGTTCCTACTCGCCCGCAACGACGACCGTCAGACGCTGCTGCGCACACTGTTCGGCTCGCGCACGTACAGCGACTATCAGGAGACGTTCGAGCAGCGCCGCCGCACCGCGGGGGAGCAGCTGGCCGGCGAACAGGCGACCGTGGAGCACCTGCTGGCCGACGCCGAAGGGCTCATCGCCGAGCACGAGCTGGGCGGCGATGAGGCTGGAGGTCCTGCGGCTGATGGCGAAGGCGATGTCGCCGTGCGGATAGAGTCGGTCGACCGGGCGGTCCAGCGCGCCGCCTACCGCGCCGATACCCGGGCGCGCGAGCGCGACGAGGCCGAGGCGGCGCACCTGACCGCGGGGTTCGCGCACAGTGCGCAGGTCGCAGTGCGCGAGACGCAGCATCGGCGGGACGCTTCGCGCACCGCGCTGGCCGCTCTGGAACAGCGTGCCCCGCAGATCGCCGATGATCGCGCCGGCCTTGCGGCGGCCGGCGCAGCGGAGCTGCTGCGCGACCCGATCGACCGCGCCGAAGCGTCCGCCGCCGCGGCGACTGCCGCGATCACAGCGGAAACCACCGCGCGCACCGCGTGGACGGCGGCGAACGCCGGTGCGCACGAGTCTCACGACGATCTGTCGGCGCTCATCGAGCAGATGACCGGCGACCTCGCCCGGTGGGCCGATGCGGCCGTGAAGGAACGAGATCTCGCCGCACTCGAGGCGCATCTGGCCGCCGCGCAGCAGCGGGTGGAGTCGCTGACCGCGCAGCGAACCGTGGTCGATACGCGCCTTGCCGAGTATCCAGGGCTGATCGCCGACCTCGATAGAGAACTCGTGCAGCAGACGACGGCCGCCGCCCTGCGCGAGGCCGCCGAGGCCGCCCTCACCGCCGCGCAACAGCGCCTCTCTGCGGCGCGCGAAGCCGAAGAGCTCGAGCTCGCCCGGCGGGCGGTCGAACAGCGGCACGCCGGTGCGTCGAAGGCGGCGGAGTCGGCGGCCGCCCAGGTGAGTGCGCTGCTGCAGCGTCGGCTCACCGGGTATGCGGGTGAGCTGGCCGCGCAGCTCATCGACGAGAGACCGTGCGCCGTGTGCGGCTCGACCGCGCACCCTCAGCCCGCCGCGCCCGCGGACGACCCGGTCACCGACGCCATGATCGACGCAGCCGTCGCCGACAAGGACACCGCCGTCGACACGGAGCGCCTCGCCGCAGACGCCGCACGCACCGCACGCGCGGCCTACGCCGAGGCGATGGCGCGTGCCGGTGGTGCCACGGCCGAGCAGCTCGCCGCGGAACAGGCGTCGGCAGACGCCGCGGTCACCGCCGCCCGCATCGCCGAAGAGCACCGCGACCGACTTACGGTCGATCGTGCGACGATTCTCACCGCGCAGACCGCCGACACCGTGGCTCGTGCCGATCTCGATGAACAGCTCGCGACCGCCACTAGCGAGGTCGCCGTGCTCGGCGACCAGACCACGGCGGCCCGCGACATCGTGGTCGCGGCCCGCGGCGATCACGATTCCGTGGCTGACCGCATCGCCCGCACCACCCGCCGCCGCGATGCGGCACGCGCCCTGGTGTCGGCCGAGCGCACCGCGGCGGAGGCCGCCGCCACGGCGACGGCTGCCGCCGCCGAGCGCGACACGCGCATCGCCGCCTCCGACTTCGTCGACACCGCTGCCGTGACCGCGGCGCTGCTGACCGCAGACGAGCGTGACGAGCGGGCCGCGCGCATACGCGACCACGAGGTGGCCCTCGCGACCGAGGTCGACCGGCTGCGCGAGCTCGAGCTCGAGCTCGCCGGCACTCCCGACGAGCCGGTCGATGTGGACGCCTCCGCCGCTGCGCTCGCCGACGCCAAGACCCGCTGGACCACGGCGGTCGACCGGGCAGTGCGCGCCGAGCAGACCCTCGGTGCCCTGCGCGACCGGTGCACCCGTGCGCGTGCGGCCCATGACGCGATCGCCGAGACCGCGGCGGAGCACACGCTCATCACGGGGCTCGCCGACGCGGTCACCGGCCGCAACGCGAAGAAGATGGACCTCGAGACGTTCGTCCTCGCGGCCGAGCTCGAAGAGATCGTGGCCGCCGCGAACCTGCGACTCGACGACATGTCGTCGGGCCGGTACCTCCTGCGCCATACCGATGCCGTCACCGGACGCGGTGCCGCAGGCCTCGGGCTCGAGGTCGTCGACGCGTACACCGGTCGGCCGCGCCCGCCGCAGTCGCTGTCTGGCGGCGAGACATTTCTGGCCTCGCTGGCGCTGGCCCTCGGCCTGGCGCAGGTCGTGACCGAACGGGCCGGAGGCATCCGGCTCGACACGCTCTTCATCGACGAGGGCTTCGGTTCGCTCGACGCCGACACCCTCGAACTGGCGATGCGCACCCTCGATGAGCTGCGCCAGGGCGGGCGCACCGTCGGCGTGATCAGCCACGTCGAGACGATGAAGGAGCAGCTGCCCGCGCGCATGCTCGTGGAGGCCGCGCCGCACGGCCCCAGCATCATCCGTCAGCAGGCCGCGCTGGTCTGATCGCCGCGCCTGCAGCCGGGGTATCGGCACCGCGAGCGCGCTCGAGGCAGTGACGCACTCGGGCGCCAGGCATCCACGTGCCGCGTTCTGCTGGCCGTGCCCACAAAACGCGGCACGTGAGCGCGTGGACGGCGTCGAGGCGTTCGTTGACTCGCCGCGTTCTGCGACACCGACCCGCGAATCGCGGCAAGCGAACGCCCAGAGTCAGCGCCCGACTCGGTGGCGTCGGCGCCGTTGAACTGACGCGCGGCTCAGGGCAGGGCGGAGTCGAGCTCGGCCAGCCAGGCGCGGGCGTTGCCGTCCGACGGGGCGCGCCAGTCGCCGCGCGGCGACAGCGATCCGGCGGCGGTGACCTTCGGCCCGTTCGGGATCGCCGACCGCTTGAACTGCGCGAAGGCGAAGTACCGCTGCAGGAACACGCGCAGCCAGCGCACGATCGTCTGCCGGTCGTACGCGTGGTGGGCGTCGGCGGGGAACCCGGGCGGCCACGCACCCGCGTCGGCGTCGCCCCACGCGTGCTCGGCGAGGAACGCGATCTTCGACGGACGCAGTCCGTAGCGCAGCACGTGCCACAGCGTGAAGTCGTGCAGTGCATACGGCCCGATGCGGTCCTCGGTGGACTGCGCGTTGCCGTCGGCGTCGGCGGGCACGAGCTCGGGCGTGATCTCGGTGTCGAGCACCGACTGCAGCACGGCGGCGGTCGTGGCATCCACCTGCCCGTCGGCGACCACCCACCGGATGACGTGCTGGATGAGTGTCTTGGGAACGCCCGCGTTGACCGCGTAGTGGCTCATCTGGTCGCCGACGCCGTACGTCGCCCAGCCGAGCGCCAGCTCGGAGAGGTCGGACGTGCCGACGACGAACCCGCCGTTCTGGTTCGCGAGGCGGAACAGGTAGTCGGTGCGCAGCCCGGCCTGCACGTTCTCGAAGGTGACGTCGTGCACGGGCTCGCCATCGGCGAAGGGGTGCCCGATGCGTTCGAGCATCTCGGCCGCGGCGGGCCGGATGTCGATGGTCTCGATCGACGCCCCGATCGCCTCGGCCAGGGCGATGGCGTTCGACTTCGTGTTCTCGCTCGTCGCGAACCCGGGCATCGTGTAGGCGAGGATGTCGCTGCGCGGCCGGCCCATCCGGTCCATCGCGCGGGCAATCACCAGCAGTGCGTGCGTCGAGTCGATGCCGCCGCTGACCCCGATGACGGGCTTCGGGCCGCCGATGGCGCGCATGCGCTGCTCGAGCCCCGACACCTGGATGTTGAACGCCTCGTAGCAGTCCTGTGCGAGCCGTGCCGGGTCGTCGGGCACGAACGGAAAGCGGTCGAGGTGCCGGCGCAGCCCGATGTCGTGGGCGGGCGGGCTCAGCTCGAGCTCGACGGTGAGGAAGTCGTCGTGGGCGTCGCGGTTGTCGTCGAACGTCCCCTGGCGCAGGCGGTCCTGGCGCAGCCGGTCGAGGTCGACGTCGGCGATGCTGCGCCGCGGCCCGTCGGGGAAGCGTTCGGTGGCGGCCAGCAGCATCCCGTTCTCGAAGATCATCGTCTGGCCGTCCCACGAGACGTCGTTCGTGGACTCGCCCATACCGGCGGCAGCATATGCATAGGCCGCCAGGCAGCGCAGCGACTGCGACCGGCACAGCAGTCCCCGGTCGTCGGCGCGCGCGATCGTGATGGGGCTGCCGCTGAGGTTCACGAGCACAGTCGCGCCCGCCAGCGCCGCGCGCGATGACGGCGGGATCGGCACCCAGAGGTCCTCGCAGACCTCCGCGTGCAGCACGAGACCGGGAACGTCGCGCACGTCGAAGAGCAGGTTCGTGCCGATGACCGCCTCGTGCTCGCCGATGCGGATCGCCTCGCCCGAGAACGGCTCGCCCGGTGCGTACCAGCGCCGCTCGTAGAACTCGCGGTACGTCGGCAGGTACGACTTCGGCGCCACCCCGAGCACCTCGCCGCGATGGATCACCACCGCGCAGTTGTAGAGGCGGTTGCGGTGGCGCAGCGGCGCGCCGACCACGAGCACGGGCAGGAGATCGATGGATGCCTCGGCCACCCGCGCGATCGCCTGCTCGGCCGCATCGAGCACGGCGTCCTGCAGCACGAGATCCTCGATCGCGTACCCCGTGAGGCACAGCTCGGGGAAGACCGCGACGGCGACGGCATCCCGGTCGCACTCCTGCGCGGCCGCGATGACGGCCTCGGCGTTCGCGGCGGGGTCGGCGATCGCGACGGGGATCGTGCACGCGGCGACGCGCGCGAACCCGTGCCGGTACGCGCTCTCGAAGGGCAGGCTCTCGCTCACGCCCCCAGTCTGACAGGTGCGGCGCGTGTCGGTGGTGCTCGCTAGCGTGGAGCGCAGGCGAACAGACGAAGGGGACTCATGCGCATCGACGAGGCAGGGCGGGTCATCTGGAGTGCGAGCGACCTCAAGGCGTCGTCCGAGTGCGAGTTCGCATGGGTGCGCCTGCTCGACGCGCGGCTCGGCCGCATCGACGAGGTCGACGAGCCCGACGATGCCATGCTCGCCCGCGCGGGTGCGCTGGGGTTGGTGCATGAGGAGCGTCAGCTCGAGCGGTACCGCACGCAGTTCCCGGGCGGCGTGGCTGAGATACCCGAGACAAAGGCGCGCGATGCCATGGCTCCCGGCGGCGCGGTCGACCAGACCACCGCGGCCCTGCGCGCGGGCGCGGACGTCGTCTACCAGGCGGCGTTCGCCGCCGACGACTTCGTCGGGTTCGCCGACTTCCTGCTGCGCGACGGCGATGGCCGCTACATCGTGCAAGACACCAAGCTCGCCCGGCACGCCCGTGTCACCGCTCTCATGCAGCTCGCGGCATACGTCGCACAGCTCGACCGTCTCGGCATCCCGCGGGCCGATGTCGTGCAGCTGCTGCTCGGCGACGGCACCACCAGCACGCATCGGGTCGACGACCTGCTCCCGGTCTTCGTCCTGCGCCGTGCCCGGCTGCGTCGCCTGATCGCCGCCCAGCATCCCGAAGAAGGCGCCGCGGGACCGGTGGTCGCATGGGGTGAGCCCGGCATCGCCGCGTGCGGGCGCTGCGCCACGTGCACGATGCAGGTCGAGGCCCACCGCGACCTGCTGCTGGTCGCCGGCATGCGGCCCACGCAGCGGCGCCGGCTGCAGGCAGCCGGCGTGCACACCATCGACCAGCTCGCCACCGCGGCGGAGGCGCCGGCGGGGATGAGCCCCGACGCCCTCGCGTCGCTGCGCACCCAGGCGCGGCTGCAGCGGCGGAGCGAGGCCGAGCCGGAGGGGACGCCGCCGCTGTTCGACGTCGTGGTGTCGGCGGGGCTCGCCGGAATCCCGGCACCCGATCCGGGCGACCTGTTCTTCGACTTCGAGGGCGACCCGCTGCACCACGAGGGCGACGACGAGGCGGCGTGGGGCATCGACTACCTGTTCGGCTGGGTCGACGCCGCCGAGCAGTACGGCGCGCTGTGGGCGCACACGTTCGCAGAAGAGAAGCAGGCGTTGCAGGACTTCATCGCCTTCGTCGGGGCGCGCCGTGCGCGGCATCCGGGCATGCACATCTTCCACTACGCGCCCTACGAGACCACCCACCTGTTCACCATGGCGGCCAGGTACGGCGTGTGCGAGGCCGAGGTCGACACGCTGCTGCGCGACGGTGTGTTCGTCGACCTGTACCCGATCGTGCGGCGCGCGCTGCGCGTCGGCTCGCGGTCGTACTCGATCAAGAAGCTCGAGCCGCTGTACATGGGCGACGAGCATCGCACCAGCGACGTGCAGAAGGGCGACGACTCGATCGTGCAGTACGTCGAGGCGATGGCTCTGCGCGCCGACGGACGGGATGCCGCGGCCCAGGCGATCCTCGACGACATCGCCGAGTACAACCGCGACGACTGCGTCTCGACGCTGCGACTGCGGGACTGGATGCTGGCGCTCGCGCGCGAGCGCCAGGTGCCGCCCGCCGCCGAGACCGAGCCCGAGGCGCAGCCCTATTCGCCGTCGGAGACGGCGCTGAAGCTCGCGGCGCGCGCCGACGCGCTCGCGGGGTCCGGGGGCGAGGCCGGTCCCGACGAGCGCGCCCTGCGGCTGGCCACGGCGGCCATCGACTACTACCCGCGCGAGGCGAAGAGCTTCTGGGCCATGCACTTCCTGCGTCTGCGCGAACCCGTCGGGGTGTGGGAAGAGACCCGCGACGTCGTGCGGGTCGACCCCGCCCGGACGACCGTCGAGCGCGACTGGCACCGCGAGGGGCGCCAGCGCGGCGACCGGCGCCACCTGCGCGTGCGCGGCACGTTCGCGCCAGGCACGCGGCTGAGCGTCGACACCAACCCGTCCCTGCTCTACGAGCTGCCCGCGCCGTGGCCGTTCGCCTCGTCGTCGCGGTGGATCCACGCAGACCGGCGCAGCACCGTGCTCGCGGTCGACGACGACTCGGTGCTCATCGAGGAGCTCTCCCACGGCGAGTTCACGTGGTCGCAGCTCCCGCTCGCCCTCACCCCGGCCGCACCTCCGCCGGCCCGCAGCCAGCAGACGGCGATCGAGGAGTGGGCAGAGGCGCTGCTCGCCGACCCCGATCCGCAGCGATTCCCGGCCGACCCCGCCACCGATCTGCTGCGTCGCGTGCCGCCGCGCACCCGCTCGGGGGTGCTCGCGCCGGTGCACGACGGCGCGTACGTGCCCGCGCTGGTCAGCTCGTTGCGCGACCTCGACCGCAGCTACCTCGCCGTGCAGGGGCCGCCAGGCACCGGCAAGACGTTCGTCGGCTCCCATGTCATCGCCCAGCTCGTCCGCGAGCACGGGTGGCGCATCGGCGTCGTCGCGCAGTCGCACGCCGTTGTCGAGCACATGCTCGACAAGATCGTTCATGCCGGGCTGCCCGGCGACCTCGTCGGCAAGGCACCGAAGAAGCCCGGCGAACCCGGCACGCACGGCTACACGATCCTCGGCAAGGACGGCATCGTCGCCTTCGCCGAGACCCGCCAGGACTCCGGGTTCGTCGTGGGCGGCACCGCGTGGGACTTCAGCAACGAGAACCGGTACCCGCGGGGCAGCCTCGATCTGCTCGTCATCGACGAGGCGGGCCAGTTCTCACTCGCCTCGACCATCGCGGTCTCGGTGGTTGCCCCGCGCCTGCTGCTGCGCGGCGATCCGCAGCAGCTGCCGCAGGTCAGCCAGGGCACGCATCCCGAGCCCGTGGACACGTCCGCGCTCGGGTGGGTCATCGGCGAGCACGACGTGCTCCCTGCCGCGTACGGATACTTCCTCGCCGAGTCGTGGCGCATGCATCCGGCCGTCGCCGCACCCGTCTCGACCCTGTCGTACGAGGGGCGGCTCGCCTCGCACGAGGCGGCTGCGCACCGGCGCGTCGAGGGCGTCGACCCCGGGCTGCACGTGGTGCCCGTGCGGCACAGCGGCAACGCCACCGAGTCGCCCGAGGAGGCCGCCGAGGTCGTGCGCATCGTGCGCGACCTGCTCGGCCGGGCCTTCACCGACGTCGACAGCGCCACGCTCATCGACCGTGCCGCCCGCCCGCTGACGCAGCACGACCTCATCGTCGTCACGCCCTACAACGCACAGCTGAATCTCGTGCAGGGCGCGCTGGCCGAGGCCGGGTACCCCGACGTGCCCGTCGGCACCGTCGACAGGTTCCAGGGTCAGGAGGCGGCCGTCGCAATCGTGTCGCTCGCGGCATCCTCGGCCTCCGACGTGCCCCGCGGCCTCGAGTTCCTGCTCATGCGCAACCGACTCAACGTCGCCGTCTCGCGCGCGCAGTGCGTCGCCTACCTCGTGTACTCGCCGGGCCTGCTCGACGACCTGCCCCACCGCCCCGAGGGCGTCGCACGGCTCAGCGCGTTCGCGCGGCTGGTGGGCGCCGTAGACTGACCGCATAGAGGGGGTCCCGTGACGAACGATCTGCCGAGCCACTTCGACTTCGACCTGCCGTCCGACATCGTGCCGGGCCACTATGCCGACTTCGCGAACGTATGGCACACGCCCACCGTGTTCGTGATGGACTTCGTCACTCTCGCGCAGCCCCCGCACGAGGACACCGACCCCGAGACGGGCGAGCAGCGGCTGGTCGTGCCCACGCGCGTGGTCAGTCGCATCCGCATCCCGCCCGAGCAGGTTTTCGAGCTCGCCAAGGCACTCACGCAGCAGCTCGAGATGTGGGAGCAGGAGACCGGGCGCCGCGCGCCCGCCGGCCCCCTGTTCGGCGAGGGCGAACCGTCCGTGGAAGGCTAGCCCGCCGGTCGCGCGTCAGACCGTGCCGTACAGCCGATCGCCGGCGTCGCCGAGCCCCGGCACGATGTAGGCCTTGTCGTCCAGGCCTTCGTCGAGCGCGCCGAGCACGAGCGTGACGTCACGCCCCTGTGCGCGCGACTCGATCGCCGAGATGCCCTCCGGGGTGCCGAGCAGGCACACCGCGGTGACGTTGCGGGCCCTGCGCTGGAACAGGAAGTCCATCGCCGCGCCCAGCGACCCGCCGGTGGCGAGCATCGGGTCGAGCACGAAGCACTGCCGGTCGCTCAGATCCGCCGGCAGCCGCTCGGCGTAGGTCGTGGGCTCGAGGGTCTCCTCGTCGCGCACCATCCCGAGAAATCCCACCTCGGCGGTGGGCAGCAGCTTCACCATGCCCTCGAGCATCCCCAGCCCCGCACGCAGGATCGGTACGACCAGCGGCCGCGGCTCGCTGATCTTCACGCCTGTCGTCGTCGTGACCGGGGTGCGAATCTCGATCGACTCCACCCGCACGCTGCGCGTCGCCTCGTAAGCGAGCAGCGTCACGAGCTCTTCGGTCAGCTGCCGGAACACCGGCGACGGGGTGCGCTCGTCGCGCAGCACGGTGAGCTTGTGGGTGATGAGGGGATGATCGGCGACGTGCACTCGCATGAGCCCAGAGTATCGGCTGGGGTCGTACGCTGTGCACGTGACCCTGCCCGCCTCCACCCGCGACGACAGCGCGATGCACCGCGCCCTCGCGCTCGCCGCCGAGGCGCACGCGCACGGCGAGGTCCCGGTCGGAGCGGTGGTGATGGATGCCTCCGGCACCGTCGTCGGCGAGGGCCGCAACCGGCGTGAGGTCAGCCATGACCCCACCGCGCACGCCGAGGTCGTTGCGCTGCGCGCCGCAGCCGACGCCCTCGGCTCGTGGAACCTCGACGGCTGCACGCTCGTGGTCACCCTTGAGCCGTGCGCGATGTGCGCGGGAGCTCTGCTTCAGGCCCGCATCGCGCGACTGGTGTTCGGTGCGTGGGACGACAAGGCGGGGGCCGCGGGCTCGATGTACGACATCGTGCGCGACCGGCGCCTGCCGCACCGCGCCGAGGTGGTCTCCGGAGTCCGCGAGCCGGAGGCATCCACTCTTCTGCAGTCCTTCTTCGAAGACCGCCGGTAACCTCGCGCCCAGCTGCTTCGATCGTGACGAAGGCACCGTCTCGCTGCGAAACACCCGCCATACGCGGCGACGCAAGGTGAGGGGGTGCTGTCAGCGAAGGAGCGGCAGCACCTCGGTGCCGAGGAACTCGACGTGCTCGACGTCGCGCAGGTCGATCAGCTGGAAATGCACGCGCTCGGCGCCCAGGTCGCGCAGCCGCGCCACCTTCTCAGCGATCTGCTCGGGCGTGCCGACGATGTCACGGCCGCCGCGCCAGTCCTCGATCGTGCGGCCCGAGGCCGCGGCGCGCCGCGCCAGCTCTGCCTCGTTCGCCCCGGCGAGCGTCGGCAGCGCCACCGACAGCTTCAGCGTCTGCGGGTCGCGGCCGGCCCGCTCGCACGCCGCGCGCACCGCGGCGAACCGCTCGGCGATGACGTCTTCGGGCTGAAAGCCGAGGTTGTACTCCGTCGCGTACTGCGCGGCCACCCGGGGCGTGCGCTTCGCGCCGGTGCCGCCGACGATCACGGGCATGCGCTCCTGCACAGGCTTGGGCAACGCCGGGGCCTCTTCGAGCGTGTAGTGCTCGCCGGCGAACGAGAACGTCTCGCCGACGGGCGTCTTCCAGTACCCGGTCACGATCGCCAGCTGCTCCTCGAGCGGGCCGAACCGCTGCGCGGGGAACGGGATGCCGAGGGCACGGTGCTCCTGTTCGAACCACCCGGTGCCGAGCCCGAACTCGACACGGCCGCCCGACATGGCGTCCACCTGCGCCACCTGGATCGCCAGCACCGCCGGGTGCCGGTGCGTCGCCGACGACACGAGGGTGCCGAGGCGGATCGCCGTGGTCTCGCGGGCGAGGCCGGCGAGGGTGGTCCAGGCATCCGTCGGCCCGGGCAGTGGGTCGCCGCCGCCCATGCGCATGTAGTGATCCGAGCGGAAGAACGCGTCGAAGCCCGTGCGCTCGGCGGCCAGGGCGAACGCGAGCTGGTCATCGTACGAGAACCCCTGCTGGGGCTCGGTGAAGATCGTGAACTCCATGTCAGTCCTCCTCGTCCGCTGCCGCGCGCACGGCGTTGCGATCGGCGATCAGCGTATCGCGCACCTTGCGGCGCAGCACCTTGCCGATGAGCGACTTCGGCAGCTCCTCCCACACCTTGTAGGCGGTGGGGCGCTTGTACTCGGCGAGCTGCTCGCGGGCGACGTCACGCGCGACGTCCTCGTCGAAGTCCGCACCGGGCTCGAGGACGACCACCGCCGTCACGACCTCGGCGCCGCCGCCGCGCGGGATGCCGACGACCGCCGACTCCGCGATGCCGGTCACCGTGTCGAGCACCTTCTCGACCTCGCTGGGCGACACGTTGAAGCCGCCCGTGATGATGATCTCCTTCTTGCGGTCGACCACTGTGACGAAGCCGTCCTCGTCCTGCACGACGAGGTCGCCGGTGCGCAGCCAGCCGCCGTCGAGCAGGGTCTGCGCGGTCTCTTCGGGTCGGTTCCAGTACCCCTGGAACACTTGCGGGCCCTTGATGAGCAGTTCGCCGGGCTCGCCCTGCGCCACCTCGTCGGCCGGCGACTCCGGGTCGACCACGCGGATGTCGGTCGAGGGGAACGGGATGCCGATGGCACCGATGCGACGCTGGTCGGTGAACGGGTTCGCCAGCGCCACGGGGCTCGTCTCGGTCAGCCCGTATCCCTCGTTGAGCATGGACCCCGCCAGATCCTCCCAGCGCTTCACGATCGCGGGGGTCAGTGTCATGGCGCCCGAGATCGAGTACACGACCCCACTCAGGTCGAGCTTGCCCTCGCGGGCGACGCGCGACATCCGATCGAACATCGGCGGCACCGCCGGCACGAACGTCGGCGGCAGTTTCTCGGCGGCCTTCGAGACCAGGTCGGGGTCGAACGTGGGGAACAGCACGGCGTTCGATCCGGTCTCGACGGCGTAGATGACCGACAGCAGCAGACCGAACGAGTGGAACATGGGCAGCAGGCCGTAGATGCGGCCCTCGCCGTGGCGGAACTCGGGCATCCACGCCGCACCCTGGCGCGCGTTCGACCACAGGTTGCCGTGCGTGATGATGGCGCCCTTGGGCGTGCCCGTGGTGCCCGAGGTGTACTGCAGGCACGCGACGTCGCTGACGGACGGGCGGGGGAAGGATGCCTCCAGCGGCGCCGACTTCTCGAGCTGACCGAACGGCACGGTGCCGGGCGCGGGTGCGGTCAGCTTCTCGCGCGCGGCCCGCGCCTTCGCGATCGGCAGCTTCAGGGCGAGGCGCATGCCCAGTGGCATCGCCTCGGTGACGTTCACCGAGACCACCGTGCGGATGCCGAGGTCGGCCGGCAGCGACTGCACGACCGGCGCCATCTTGTCCCACGTGATGACGACCTGCGCGCCGTGGTCGCGGAACTGCACCTCGAGCTCGTCGCGGGTGTAGAGCGGGTTGTGCTCGACGACGATGCCGCCCAGGCGCAGCACGGCGTAGAACGCGATGACGTGCTGCGGGGTGTTCGGCATGACCAGGGCGACGCGATCGCCGGGCCCGACGCCGAGCGCCTTCAGACCGTAGGCGACGCGTGAGACGCGATCGGCGAGGTGCCGGTAGGTCAGCGACCGCCCGAAGAAGGTGACCGCGGGGCGGCCCGCGTACTGCGCCGCGCGCTCGTCGAACAGGTCGGCGAGCGACCCCGTGGCGAGCTCGATGTCGGTGGGCGTGCCGGGGGCGTAGAAGCGGTTCCAGGTGCGATCGGTGTTCAGGCTCACCTGGGAAAGCCTATCCATCGGTATCAATCCTCGGAGCGGAGCACGACGGCGTCGGTCGAGGGCGCTTCGCCCGAGACGGGCCGGTAGATGTCGGGTTCGAGATACACGACACGCGCGACGGGCACGGCCGCGCGCACGCGTGCTTCGACGGCGTCGATGTCGGCGGCGACGCGCGACAGGGGCCGCTCGCCGGGGAAGCCGAGCTTGGCGGCCACCAGCAGTTCGTCGGGCCCGAGGTAGAGAGTCTTGATGTGGATGAGCTTGTCGACCTCGGGGCCGGCTTCGATCGCGCGCATGATGGCGTCGAGATCGGACTGCTTGGCGCCCTCGCCGACGAGCAGGCTCTTCGTCTCGATGCCGAGCGTGATCGCCACGAGGATCAGCAGCGTGCCGATCATGAGTGTGCCGATCGCGTCGAACACCGGGTTGTGCGTGATCGCGGACATGCCGACGCCGAACAGTGCGAAGACGAGGCCCGTGAGCGCCGCGACGTCCTCGAGCAGCACGACCGGCAGTTCGGGCGCCTTGGAGTGCCGGATGAACGCCCACCACGACTCGCCCGCGGCGCGCACGTGGTTCGACTCCGTGATGGCGGTGCGCAGCGAGAACGACTCCAACGCGATGGCGATGACCAGCACCACGATCGGGATCCAGACGTTCTCGAGCTCGTGCGGGTGCGTGAGCTTGTCGACGCCCTCGTAGATCGAGAACAGCCCGCCCACCGAGAACAGGATGATCGCGACGACGAACGCGTACACGTAGCGTTCGCGTCCGTACCCGAACGGGTGCTCGCGGTCGGCCTTGCGCCGGGCCATGCGTCCGCCGAGCAACAGCAGCAGCTGATTGCCCGAGTCGGCGACCGAGTGGATCGCCTCGGCGAGCATCGACGCCGAGCCCGACAGCAGCCACGCGGCGAACTTTGCGACGGCGATGCCGAGGTTCGCCAGGAACGCGGCGACGATCGCCTTGCCGCCGCCGGAAGCGCTCATGGCTCGAGTCTAGAGAAGCCGGCCGCGGCGCGCGGAGGGATGCCGTCAGTCGGCGGACTTCAGGATGATCGCCTCGGTCGGCGGCGCCGGGTCGGCCGCGCGGCCGACGTAGCCGATGGCCTGCAGCAGTGCGCCGCGGAACTCCGCCGGGCGCTCGAGGTGCGGCGAGTGGCCCACACCGTCGAGGGTCAGCTCGGCGATCGTGCCGCCGGCGGCCGCATAGGCGCCGAGCACGTCACGCGTCTGCGACACCATCTCCTGCGCGGGCGCGACGTCGGCGCCGGGCCAGCCGGGGATCACGCCGAGCGCACCGAGGTGATTGAGGTCGAAGAACGACGCGTCCGACACGATCGCGTCGGCGGTGCCGCGCACCCACAGGATCGGGGGCTTGGGGTCGAGGTCGACGATGCGGGCGACGTTGAAGTGCTTGGGCGCCATCGTGTTGAGCACGCCGATGTCGCCGACACCGAAGCCCGGCCAGCTCTCGCTCTGCTTTCCGTCGCCCGGGTAGTTGCCCTCGGCGGTCGAGGTCGTGAGCATCGACTCGACCCACACGTCCTCGTGCTCGCTCGTATAGCCGGGGGCGACATAGCTGGCGCGGAAGACGCTGCGCGGCGACGTCTGCGCG